>DAIQNC010000691.1:201-1527 GCA_036788655.1 Ktedonobacteraceae bacterium | reverse complement strand
GTTGGTTCCTACATCTTGGTCGGCATTGCAAAAGAAAACCGTCTGGCGACAGAGGCGGCACTGAAAATGTTCCTCTTTTCGGCAACGGTTGGCGCAGTGATGATTTACGGCATGGTGCTACTTTTCGGCATGACGGGAACGCTCGAATTATCTGAAATAGCGAAGAAGCTGCCAGCGATGCCTGTAGTGACGACGATTGCAGCGTTCTTGCTTGTACTCATGGGTTATGGGTTCGAGATAACGATTGTGCCGTTCCACACGTGGGCACCCGATACGTATCAGGGTGCGCCAACGCCTATCTCTGGCTTCATCTCGGTTGGGCCGAAGGCGGCAGGACTGGCGGTGATGCTGCGAACGCTGGTGGTGGCCTTTCCACACAATCTCGGTCACTGGGCCGAGATTGTCGCGGTGCTGGCGGCGGTCACGATGACGGTGGGCAATATCTTCGCCTTGCGTCAGACGAGCGTCAAACGTATCCTCGCCTACTCCTCTATCGCGCAGGTGGGCTATATCCTCATCGGTATCGCGGCAGCGGAACGCAGTGGACTCGCGGTATCAGGTGCGTTGCTCTATCTTGCCGTGTATCTCTTCATGAACGTGGGCGCGTTTCTCTGTGTCGATGCCATTGAGCGACGGACAGGCTCGGATGACCTCAAGGCATTTGCAGGTATGGGAAGACGAATGCCTGTACCTGCGGCGGGGCTTGCCCTGTGTCTGCTTTCATTAGCGAGCTTTCCGCCACTGGGCGCATTCGTCGGAAAAACGATGCTCTTCAGCGCGGCAATCGCGGCAGGGTGGACATGGCTTGCAATTATTATGCTCATTAATATCGCCATCTCGCTGTTCTACTATGTGCGCGTCCTCGAACCTCTGTATTTGAGGCCAGCGAGCGAGAATAAGCAGTTACAGGTCGAACCTGTCGCGTTGCGAATCGCGCTTATTCTGCTTGCGCTTGGCACGATACTGAGTGGCGTGTTTCCGCAGGAATGGGTGTTGCTGGCAACACATGCCTCGTCGCTATTGGGAGCGGTGATACCTTATCTGTAGTCCGGTGATTTATCACGTCCGTTTCATATTTCAAGTAGACGGACGTGATAAATCACCGGACTACAGATAAAAAACGAGGATTGAGTGCCGACAGGAAATATGCTAATATTAGTTCAATGTTCAGGATAACAGGCTCATCGGAAACTGGAAAGAAGGAGTTTTGTCGTGGTCACTCAACCATCGCCGCGTTCAATGAGCATTGAGGAATGGCGGGCATTGGAACGTGCTAATCCTGAGAGAAAATACGAGTACATTGACGGAAAAGTGTACATGATGTCT
>DAIQNC010000691.1:0-191 GCA_036788655.1 Ktedonobacteraceae bacterium | reverse complement strand
CAATCATGCGCGGATTGCTCAAAATATGGTAGCAGAGCTTAACAACTTCTTTGGTGATGGACCGTGTAGTGCCTACAATTCCGATGTGCGTGTGCGCCTGTCGGAAGAACGCTATACGCTCCCTGATATGTCAGTGACATGTAGCGAACACGATCAAGGAACGGGAGATGAGGTAGAGACGCCACTCCTCA
>DAIQNC010000690.1:0-1534 GCA_036788655.1 Ktedonobacteraceae bacterium | reverse complement strand
TGACCACCAGTTTGTAGAGGCCAGCGCGTCTATCGGGGAGCGTTGTGCCTTTTTGCTGCAATGCCGCCAACAGGGTCAAGAGCAGTGGAATCTCTGCCAGTTCGCGCACTGGCGCATTGTTTTCAACGGTTTTGATGAGTATCTGCGTGATTTCATCGGCCTCACGACGAATATCCTCTTCGGACTCGTCGCGCATGTCACGGCTCACGTTGGCGTGACACCAGCGCGGCAGGAAGTCCTTCATCTGCTCAAGTGTGAGCCGCGCAATCAAATAGTGTGGATAGTCCTCGAAGCCCTTCTTGTCGTATCCAGCGACACGTGATGTAATCAAAAAACGATTATACGTCGCCGTAGCTTTCTCCTGACGACGCTCGATAAAATCCTTGATAGCGACCTGTACTGTCTGCCGCATTGCCGGGTCGCTCACCTCGTCGATACCGTCGATGAGAACAAGACAATACCCACTTTTTAGTTGTCGCTCGATAAAGGCAATCAGGGCATCGACCTCATCGCGGTCATGAAATTTTTCTCGTATGTCTGTCTTGATAAAGTCGAGTAGCGAGAGCTTATTTGTAGGCGTGTTACGCTCTGTTGCATATTTTTTCAGGCTCACGAAGACGGGAATGAGTATCGGCGCAAGTGCTGGCATATCGGGGTCAGCAATGTTCTGGACGCGACGTGCCATGTAGAGCATAATGCGTGTCAGCAGGGTACTTTTTCCCATGCCCGGAATGCCCTCGATAAAGGCCATTGGCTCATGTGGTGTCATGCATTGCCAGAGCGTCGCAATATCTATCGTCTTATCGGGTTTGAAGTCGCCTTCCTGTCGCGCAAGTTCGATGATGCGGTTGTAAGCACGAATATCGCCGCCCTGTTGTGCTACCAGTTCGCGTTCTCGCCTGACATGCGCTAAGTCGGCATCCATATACGGAAAGATATCTCTTGGCGCGTCCAACCTGTAGAAACGCAGAGGAATAAACACATCTTCCAGCTTCACGCGCCTATCGACCAGTCCTGCCGGGATACCATCATGTTCTAGGCGTTCGTTGCGCTTATTGATATGATTGCAATATGCTAATGCTAGCTCCCGTTCGGTTGGTGCTAGTTTTGGCGTGGGAGCAAGTGGAACAGGTGCTGGAGGTGGTGGGGGAACGAACTCTACACGTACCGTCTGTGATGGCTCGGCAACGCTTCCTGATGAACGACTCATAAGATAGAAAATAGCGATGAGCAAGAGGAAAATGATGAAGATGGCGAGAGCAAGCCAGGGATTTTGTGTAATCCATGTGAAGGGTGAGGCGAGGACATCCAACCATTTCTGAGGCAATTTCGTGTAGGCAACGCTGGCAAGCACACTCACGAAACACGCGATAATGCCGATTATCAGAATATTCATGAAGAGCTTATAGAGGGATTTAGAGACTGTCGCAAAGCCGTTGGGAGTATTCTGTGTCGTATTTGCCATACACGCCGCCTCGATAACACTACATGCACAATCGAACAGGGGTCGCTACAGGGTGTAGTATAGCGTTAT
>DAIQNC010000689.1:0-1536 GCA_036788655.1 Ktedonobacteraceae bacterium | reverse complement strand
AGATAGCCGCCTCGTATTCTGTCCAATGGAGTTCTCCTTTCACTGTATGCACGTGCGAAACGCTGATGCGCTGTTGCCTCTTGCAGTGGGGCAGAGACGGCTCGCTCTGGCGGCCTTGAGTGCGACGAACTGCTGTGTTCGCTCGACGGTCCAGGTGTCCCTGTGTAGCACTGATTCAGGAGAGGCATTATGCGCTGTTCTTAGTACAAACAGCATGTTTTGTTCGATACCCTGTCTCCTCTCTACTAAAGGTGATAGCAATAGCGTGCTTTGTCAGCACACTGACCTCGTAGATATGTTCGACTGGTTGTACCGCAGGAGAGAAACCTTCGGTGTGATCAGGTTGCATCCCTGCATCCCTTTCACACCTTTATTATGAGCCTATGTAATCACATGGGCATCACAAAATGAGGGAAAACTCTCACAGAAGCGTCACGAAATGTTACTGGTGGATAACATCCTTCTCGCGGCAACCGCAACAGGCTTAACACCTAGCCATGCCAGACAATCGCGTGTCGCACAGCCTTCGGGTGTGCCGAGCAGATGACCACTATAGAAGCAAGGCATACACGTCAGGTTGAGATGCACAATGGTGGCCTTTTTCTCGCTCTCTTTTCCCGTTTCACTTGTGTATGGCCCCCACGCTTTGTAGTTGGTGAGTCCGAAGATGCCAACGGTAGGCGTATCAACGGCGGTGGCAAGGTGCATCAGTGCCGAGTCGTTGCCAATAAAAAGGTCGGCAAGTTCAAGGACAGCCGCCGCGACTTTGATATTGCCTTTGCCAGCCAGACTTCGCACAGGCATCCCAGAATGCATCATATTCATAATATGTTGGTGTAGTTCAGCCTCTTCAGAGCCACCTACAAGCAGCAGTTGACCGCCGACATCGGCATAGAGCGTATCAGCGAGTTGTGCGAATTTCTCTGGCGACCAGCGACGTGCTGTGCTATATCCGCCACTACCAGGATGCATAGCTATAATCGGGTGAGGTTGCCCTTGTGCATTGCTATCATTACCATACACAAGTTGCCACGCTTTGCGTCGCTCCTCGTCATTGATTGGCACGATGAGGTGTTTATTCCGTACCGTCGCACCGACTGCCTCGGCGACCGCCATATTGTATTCAGCCTCGTGCATCGCTCCGAAACCCTCGTCTTTGACATGCACATTGAGAAACCAGCCATGACCGTTATCGAGTCCTGCACGCCATCTTGCACCCGTTGCGAATGCTAATAACTGGTATTTGAGACGCCCAAATGCCAGCGTGAGATGGTTAGGAAGCAACACGGCATCATAATGTCCCTTTCGCAAAATTCGCCAGATGGGAAGCAGCCTGAGCAGGTTACGCGGTTGAGTGAAAATCTGCTGTAAATGGTCGAAAAGATACTTATCGAGGACGATGATATGGTCGATAATATTCCATCCATCGAGCAGACCTGCCGAATCTGGTGTGACCAGCAGGTCAATTTGCGCTCGTGGGTAGCTCTCACGCAAGGCATGAAGCGCAGGAGTGGCAAGCAATAAGTCACCGATACC
>DAIQNC010000688.1:0-1538 GCA_036788655.1 Ktedonobacteraceae bacterium | reverse complement strand
CGGCGACCGCTGGAACGTCGACCTCGTCCTCGACGACGTGCAACCGGCCAACCTGAGCAAGGTCAAGGCCCGATTGGACGACCACTGTCGGCGCTTCATCGCGCTCTCACCGATAAGGAACGCGGACTCGGAACACTCAATTTGACTGTCGATGAGGATGTACTATCTGCGATTGCCACGTTTGCCAATGGTGATGCACGTACCGCTTTGAATGTCCTCGAACTGGCGGTACAGGCTGCTATGACGGATAAGCATATCACCTTGTCGCTCATTGAAGAGGTCATGCAGCATCGCGCCCTGCTGTATGACAAGAGTGGCGACCAGCATTATGACACGATTTCTGCGCTCCACAAATCGTTACGTGGCTCCGACCCCGATGCTGGCCTCTACTGGCTCGGACGAATGCTGGAAGCTGGCGAAGACCCGCTCTACATCGTGCGCCGCCTGATTCGCTTTGCCTCGGAAGATGTCGGCATGGCGGATCCGCAAGCCCTGCTTGTCTGTGTCGCGGCACAACAGGCGGTACATTTCGTCGGTCTGCCAGAGGCAAACCTTGCCCTTGCACAGGCTGTTGTGCATCTCGCCACTGCTCCTAAAAGTAACGCGCTTACTACTGCCTATAGTCATGTTCAGGCCGATGTACAGAATACGCGCAACGACCCCGTACCGCTCTCGATACGCAACGCCCCCACCGGCCTCATGAAAGACCTCGGTTATGGTGAGGGCTATCACTACGCGCACGATGACTACAAGACGATGCAGAGCGACGACCCCGAACGCCCACCTGCAAAACGCCTCGAAGAATACCTGCCAGAGAGCATCAAAGACCATCGCTACTATGAGCCGACCAATCAGGGAAAAGAGGCGAGTATTAAGAAGTGGCTAGAGAAGCGACGGGAAAGCTGACCGTGTACTCTTGAGAACGTAATCAACTCTCGTGAGCAATTCTATGTTCCCACCTTTAATTGTATGCTATACTAACGTCAGCTATTCGTGGGCGTGCATTCTGTAAAGGACAATGTGAGGCAACAATCATGACGCAAAACTCAAGTAACTTTATCTCCTGTGTCGAGTATGTTGTGCAACCCGGTGATACGCTCTGGACGATTGCACAGAAGGCGTATGGGAATGGGAATGAGTGGACAGCGATTTATAGTCGCAATAAAGACATCATCGGAGATAATCCCAATGTGCTAACACCGGGTGAGACCTTCCTTGTGCCGGGACGCTATGTTGTGCAGTCCGGTGATACGCTCTCATCAATCGCAGAGCAGGTGTTTGGCCCATCGGACGATGCTACATGGCAGAACCTTTACGAACAAAATAAAGATACCATCGGAAGCAACCCGAATCGTATCTATCCTGGGCAGGTGTTGTACTTCGTCACGAGTGGATGGGGTGGCGTAGGCGCGCATGGTGGCGGACCGAACGGTTGATGAATCTTGTATAAATAATATGGACAGTCGTTGATGGGTCGCCAGGGTGTGATGAATCAGACCCCTACACTGTGGTTCCGATATTTGTTTCGTATGTTCGAG
>DAIQNC010000687.1:0-1541 GCA_036788655.1 Ktedonobacteraceae bacterium | reverse complement strand
TAGCCCTTTTGCTTTGAAAAATAGTTGCAGTTCTGGTCTGAGATATGGGATGCCATCATTCGTTCGATGTCCTATACTGCTAAGTGGACGACGAATACGTGCATCACGTCGAAAAAGCCACTCGTCATTGATGGTATCAACAACCATGAGTTGGATTGCCCATGGAGCGTCTTTGTTTGGACGACACCAGACATCATGAACATTCGGACTGAGCATCTGATCAAGTTTCCACTCACGAAAAGGCCATTCAGCAGGGAGCTTCTCAGGGTCTGCTCCTTGCATATCCCACCCACGAAAAATCGCACGAACTTCCCGTTGGTCGCGTCGAAGTATCTGCACATCTATATCCTCATGCTCGCGTGTCTGTTCTCCGAGGAAAAGATCGATAGCCCATCCGCCAGCAATCCACCAGGGAACCGTGAGCGCAGAAAAGAATTTCGTAACCTCTGCTGGTTGCCATGCTTGCCAGAGGCCAAACTGGTTTGTCTCGTTTGCCATACAATTCCCTTCAAATCTAAAACATTTATCATCGCCTTCTCATCAATCATTACAGTGTATCAAAAAGATAAATTTTTGTGAAGCGGCTCACTCTGTTGTTTCATCTTTAAGAATATCATGATGTTAGTACCTTCTAATAATGTATTGCTATTTAATGTATTGAAGTGTATAATATAAATACAAAGAAGAGCTTATATTTACATAATCTTGTGGGTGTAAGAATAAAGTATTCAGGTATCTATATCTAATGATGGAGATAAGAAGCGAGGAATGGCATGTTGACTAGAAAAGTGAAGAACAATACAGCAAGAAAAGGTGAGATTACTGAAACGATTGTGTTAGCTAAACTTGTAGAACTGGGCTATGAGTGTCTTTTGCCTTTTGGACACGATAGCCGCTACGACATTGCTATAGATGACGGCGGAAAACTGATACGTGTGCAGTGTAAGACGGCACGTTATATTGAGGAAATAGGCTGCGTTCATTTTCCTACAGTTACTACTTATGCGCGAGTTGGAGGCAAGCAGCATATCAGGAAGGGGTATAAAGGACAGATTGAATATTTTGGCGTATATTGTCCTGATCTGGGCAAAGTGTATTTAGTGCCTATAGAGGATGCTCCCGAATATGAGATGACGCTTCGTTTGCAACCAACAAAAAACAATCAGGAAAAAGGGGTAAGGTGGGCGAAGGATTACGAAGTGTAATTGTACACAAGGGAAACTAAAAAGACGCACTCGTAAAATTCTAACTGAGTGCGTCTTTTTGAGAGCCGGTGATGGGATTCGAACCCGCGACCCATGCTTTACGAAAGCATTGCTCTACCCCTGAGCTACACCGGCTTATTTATGTCTCGAACATCACCGATTATACGCATAAACCCTGTCATTGTCAAGCATTTTTTGTGAGATGTTCTCGAAGTTGGGCCGCGACCTTATCGGCAATCGGCGGGTCATAGTTGGAGAGGACGACGACGGTATAACCCATATCCAGGTAGATGTCGAGGCGGCTACTGATGTCGGGCGCACCACCGTTATGTCCGA
>DAIQNC010000686.1:1414-1660 GCA_036788655.1 Ktedonobacteraceae bacterium | reverse complement strand
TTGCACATACTATACCACGTACACTGCATATCAATATCTACAGAGAACAACGAAGACTGCTTCTATATTCCCTTTCGGCACAATATGATATAATGAAGGGAATGAATACACTGTTCAACGGCGAGCAGGAGGAATGAAATACTATGCATATTCGTGTAATTGGTGCGCCAATGGACCTGGGCGCAGATAGACGCGGCGTGGATATGGGGGCAAGCGCGATTCGTTACGCAGGTCTGCACGAACGCC
>DAIQNC010000686.1:0-1404 GCA_036788655.1 Ktedonobacteraceae bacterium | reverse complement strand
TACCATCTCCGACGCTGGCAACATTGCCATTGCTCAACCAGAGAGCAAACCGGAAGGCAATCCCCACCTGAAATATCTTGAGCCAATCGTTTCTGCCTCTGAGGAGCTGGCAAATCTTGTGTCTCAGACGCTGCAAAACGATGAGTTTCCGCTTATCTTAGGGGGTGATCACAGTATTGCACTTGGCTCCATTAGCGGAGTCGCACGTGTCCATAAGAACGTCGGAGTTATCTGGGTTGATGCTCATGCGGATTTCAATAATGAGCAGACGACGCCATCCGGCAACATTCACGGCATGATACTGGCGGCACTTGCTGGTGTTGGTGAAGGTCGTCTCGTCGATGTCGGTGGATGGTCGCCGAAGATACAGAAAAATACTATCGTCATTGTAGGTGCGCGTGACCTCGATAGAGGCGAGCAGGAACTGTTACATGCCAATAACATCCATGTCTTTACGATGTCGGACATCGATCAGAACGGCATGTCAGCGATTATGAAACAGGCGATTGCCGTTGCGAGCCAGCAGGATAATCCCATACATCTGAGTCTCGATATGGACGCGCTCGACCCACGCGAAGCTCCCGGCGTCGGCACACCCGTTCGTGGTGGTTTGAGCTATCGAGAGGCGCATTTAGCAATGGAGATGATTGCGAATTCGCATCGCCTCGTCTCGATGGATGCCGTCGAGGTCAATCCTATTCTCGACCGCGAGAACACAACCGCACTGTTAGCGGTCGAATTGATACAGTCTGCACTCGGTAAGAAGATTTTGTGATACCATAAATAGCAAAGGCTATTCAAAAGGAGGGTGCGATAAGTCGCAACGAGCAGCTTATCCATACGTACTATGACTACTAAACCCACAATGAACGCGAAAGAATTGTTTATGAACGGCGAGTTCGTTCCTGCGGAACAGGGCGTTATCTCTGTTCGCACACACGGCTTTGCCTATGGTACGGGCTGCTTTGAGGGTATTCGTGGCTACTGGAACGAAAAAGACCAGCAAGTCTATCTGTTCCGGCTGCGCGAACACTACGAGCGGCTCCTACGCTCCTGTAAAGTGCTGCAAATGTCGCTTCCCTACACGGTTGATCAGCTTATTGATATCACAATTGAGCTGGTCAGACGGAACGAACAGAAACAGGATGTGTACCTGCGTCCTGTTGTCTATAAGGGGGATACCACGCTTGGTGTGCGTCTGCATGATCTCTCTGATTCGTTCATCATCACGTCGGAGCCACAGGGAAATTATGTTGGTATCGGCGGTTTGCGCTGTGGTGTCTCATCCTGGCGACGCATTGACGACAACGCCATTCCTGCACGTGCAAAAGTATGTGGCAGCTACGTCAACTCCGCGCTTGCCAAATGTGAGGCGATGCAAAACGGCTTCGACGAAGCAATTAT
>DAIQNC010000685.1:0-1690 GCA_036788655.1 Ktedonobacteraceae bacterium | reverse complement strand
AATAGGGTGGTAATTTTCATAATGAAGACTACTACAGCTTTTCCAATGCTGGCATATCACGAACATACTTATTGACCGTCATTGATACAGCAAGCAACACATACCACGCTGCAAAGAGCAGGATGGTTGGTACGACATGGAGATATTGTAAGAGAAAGCCGCCACCAAGAAGCCCTATTGATGTGCCGATGCCTTCCCCGAAGAGGCGATGTACGCTATTGACACGTCCACGTATCGCATCTGGCACAAGGGCGAGTCGGTAGCTGATGTTGTAGCCACCCGCAATAGTTCCCGATAGTGAACGTCCGAAGTAGATGATGCCGAGCGTGAGTGGATTTGGAGCAATGGCGTAGCAGACCCAGAGAGCGGTACGTATCCAGAATGTACCAATCATGACCTGTGCGAAACTTAGCCGCGCCTTCTCTCGATTTCCCACAATGAAGGCTCCAAGAATGGAGCCAACACTTCCTGCCGTGAGAATGTAGCCAATGATAGGTACAGGTGCATGTCGCCGTTGTGCGAGTAGAATGAGTAGAAGCAGTTCGGGTGCGGATGCCAGCGAGAGGCCACCACCAAGCAATGCCTGATAGCGGAGAAATGGACTGTTCCACAGGAAACGAAACCCTTCGCGTATTTCTTTCGGAATAGAGGCAAGGTTTCGTTGGGCCTCGTGCGTTGTTTCTTGAAATGTGGCACGTATCAGGAGCAGTGAGCAGAAGGAGACGACATAGGAAATAGCATCGAAGAGAAAAGGAATACCGCGCCCTATCAGAAAGAGAAAGGCACTGACAGGATTGCCGACAATAGCGACGATGTTGCCCGATGCATGGCTTGCTGCCAATGCTGAGGGTAATTGTTGCTTCGAGGTGATGAGCGTCAGACCGGAGAGCGCGGCAACGTCGAAGAGCAGTGCAAGTGTCCCCTCGATAAACGATGTGCAGTAGAGTTGCACAATGGTGAGATGACCGAGAAGCAGTGCAACGGGAATGCTTGCCAGCGTCAAGGCTCGCCCAACATCGCAAAGAATCATCACGCGACGACGATCCCAACGGTCTACAAGCACACCAGAAGGCAGACTGAACAGTAGAAAAGGGATAACTTCCAACGCCAGTGAGACGCTTGCCTGTAGCGGTGAACGGGTAAGTGCAAGAACGAGCAGAGGAAAGGCCAGATTGGAGATGGTCGAGCCTAAGTCGGAGACGGTTTGACCGCCCCAGAGGAGGAGGTAGTTGCGGTTGCGCCAGAGTGATACAGGTTTTTGCAAAGTTTCCATAATCTTAGCCTTATAAACTTTCCTGAATGATACTGGCAATGAGACTTCTCAAGCGGCAAAAAGTGAGATACAATGTGCAAGGATGTGTATACTACTGATAGCAATGAGAAACAACCGATAATCTGTACTGCATGACAATGTTACCATATTTTTTATCCGCCATCGACAAATAAGGGACGCAAAGATGCTAAAAAGCTGGACAATACAAAACTTCAAACCAATCCTTGACTCAGGCGAACTAAAGCTAGCTCCTGTAACCGTCCTTGCAGGTCGCAATAGTTCTGGCAAAAGTAGCCTCATCCAATCAATTCTTATGATTTCACAGACACTGAGTAGCCGTGTCCTGGATAGACCTCTACTGCCAAATGGCCCCATTGTTCAATTGGGGACGTTTGAAGATATTTTGAGCGAGCAGAC
>DAIQNC010000684.1:0-1713 GCA_036788655.1 Ktedonobacteraceae bacterium | reverse complement strand
CGGCACAGGCCCTCAACCTGCTGCGTATACCATTCCGCCACGAGGACTCGTTTCGTGTTGACATTGCATATCATACACCTGTGCTAGCTATTTGTCAACGGTTTTTTTCAGATGTTCATATATTCTCAGCTTTCCTTGACATCCTTCTTCCTCCCATAAAGATAGCAATAGCCATAAGCCGATTACATTGATAAGCTCTGCTACTCTGAGAGTGTAGAGATGTTGTATACTGGCGGAGAAAGACACTTCATACAACACACTGATGTGCTAAACGTATAATGCATAGAGCGCAATGGTAGCTGTTCACGGCTGGCTACCCGTTTCATAATAGAGATGAGAGGGAACGTTATGGCAAATTCAATTGTTCGAGTTCCGCTCCAGGACTCATCTGTACCACCATCGTTGACACGCGCCGATGCCGGGGAACGTCGGCTCCGTCAATGGGGAGCGTGGATTATTCTCTATCTACTCCTTCAAAGCGAACTTGGTCTTGCCTGGGATAGAAATTGGCACGATCTCGTTGGACGCGACTCCTTCTGGATTCCCCCACATATCATGCTCTATAGCGGTCTGGGCGGTGCTGGTATCGTCACGCTGTGCATCATTTTGATTGATAGTCTGCGCTACGCACGGCATACACCCGGTGTCGATGATAGCTCGACAACACACATCTTCTGGCTCTTTCATGCGCCACTTGGCTTCATTCTCATGGGCTTCGGTGCACTGACCGACTTACTTGCCGCACCGCTCGATAACTACTGGCATGAGTTGTATGGCATCGACGTGACGCTGTGGTCTCCGTTTCATATCATGGGAACGATTGGTGGCGTTCTCGCCGGCATTGGTAGCGTCTTCATCTTTGCATCTGAGGCGGCTCATGAACGGAACCATGATGGGCGTCGTTTTCTTGGCTTGAATGGTCCCGAATGGGGTGCGGTTGTTCTGCTTGCAGCCTTTATGGAGTTAACACTTCCTGCACTGACTGCGTTCACGCCCGTTACCATTGGCTCGCTCTCCATCGCCACCTATCCTCTCATACTTGTTTTCGCAGGAAGTGGATGTATGGGTGCGGTAACGCGACTGACGCATAAACGCGGCACAGCAACAATCATGGCTTGTGTCCTCTGGCTCGAATGTCTGCTCACACAGGCATTTATACCGCAGGCGTTGTTGTTCGTCGTGCCACGTTATGGTCAAACATTCCGCTATGCCGACAGGTTGCCCCATTTCAATCTGACAATCGCGCTTGTGCCGCTGCTGTTCCTGATTGGCGCACTCATTTTTGATGGCATTATGTACTTGCAACGGAACAGGCAGTCGCTTGATACATTTCGTTCGCTCTGGTTGCCGGGCGTAATCATTGCGCTCTTTGCCGTCATCGTTCCGCCAGCAATCGCACACCTGCTCATCGCAACGAATGCTGTCTATATACAGCCGGATGTGATGAGGGTACTGACTGTTGGATGGGGTGCTCAACTCGTGGCACTGCTACCAGCCATCGTTCTCAGCATCGGTTCTGCGATGTTAGGTGCGTTCTTCGGCGATATCTTCTACAGAAGTGAGATTTAGAGGCTTATGCTGTGGTGTGAAGACCAGGGTGTGATGATGAATGTTGAAAAATTATTATGGACATGGGTGGTGTTGCTACCAGGGTGTGATACATCAGACCCCTACATGCCGGTCTTCACGGTACATGGGTGAGGATAGAAAGAT
>DAIQNC010000683.1:0-1735 GCA_036788655.1 Ktedonobacteraceae bacterium | reverse complement strand
GAGGACACGCGCCCAGCGCAACGGGTTCTGCACGGCAGTGGTTTTCGGGGTAATCTCACAAAAGATAAGAACGACCAGCGATATGATGATCGACGAGAGCAAGTCGCCATAGGTCGTCGAAAAACGAAGTGCAAGCACGGTCGCAACGCTTGATGCCACGATGACGGCAACGCTATTGACGATAAGAATAGACGAAAGAAACGTGTTTGGTTCGGACAGCAGATGTTCAATCTCTGCCGCTTTCGCATCGCCCTCTTCAACCAGATTTTTGAGTTTGATACGACTAATTGAGGTCAAGGCTGTTTCAGCAGCCGAGGCAACGCCACATAATATAAGCGTGACAAAAAGTACCAGCAGTTGTAACCATGCAATGGCATCAAATTGTGGTACATGAAAATCAATACCAGCCGCTATGCTCGCAAGCCCAGGGCCGTCCATAAATGCAATCACTCCTTCTTCTTGCTCATCTGTTCTGCATGAGCGTCATCACGTGATGAGTCGGCCTCATGCTTCTCAGGTGAGAGCATACGCTTGACACGTGCGGGAACACCAACAACCAGGGCATTCGCTGGCACATCATGCGTAATAACAGCACCTGCTCCTGTATAGGCATTCTCACCTACAGTCACAGGGGCAACGAGTATCGTATCACACCCGATGAAGGCGTTCTCTCCGATAGTCGTATGATGCTTTTGTTTTCCATCAAAATTCGAGGTAATCGTACCGGCAGCGATATTCACGTGTTCTCCAACCGTCGCATCACCCATATAACTGAAATGATGCATATCGGTCTCCGCGCCGATATATGAATTCTTCACCTCTCCAAAGTTTCCCATACGTACACCACGTGCGAGGTACGCTCCTGGGCGACAATGGCCGAATGGCCCAATATGCACATCGTCTTCAAATGTGGTCTCTTCCAGCGCAGAACTACGAATGGTACAACGATTTCCAATCGTCGATTGTTCGATAGTCGTGCCCGGGCCGATGTGACAGTCGGAGCCAATGGTTGTCTTTCCTGTAATCATTGTACCGGGAAGAATAACTGTGTCAATACCAATGGAAACGTCGTTGTCAATGTACGTTGTAGCTGGGTCAATAATCGTCACCCCTGCATACATATGACGTTCCAGAATGCGCTGCCGGAGCAGATGTTCAGCCGTAGCGAGTTGCACACGGTCATTGATGCCAATGGTCTCATCAATCGTCCCCTGCACAGTCGCAATGATACGCTCCTGTGTACTGGCAATGCCAATCAGATCGGTGAGATAGTATTCACCTGACGGGTTACGCGGCAAATTCCGCAAGGTAGGCCAGAGCCATGCACGATCAAAGCAATAAACGCCGGAATTGACCTCTTGAATATGCTTTTGCTCCTCAGTTGCGCGTTTCACCTCGACGATTTCACGCACACGCCCCTGTGAGTCTCGCACGATACGCCCGAAATCCGACGGGCCTTCAATATGTGCGGTCAGGAATGTTACCGTTGCCTTTTGTGAGATATGTTCCGCAAGGACATGCGCCAACACTTCACTTCGCACAAGCGGTGTATCGCCATAACAAACGAGGACAGTTTGTGGAAGTGGTTCAAGTGCATCGACAACCGATTGCGCCGCGAGGACAGCGTGACCTGTACCAAGTTGCTGCTCCTGATAAGCATAGAGGCACTGCTCACCAAAAACCTTCTCTACCTGAGCGGCCTCATGTCCAAGCACAACGACAGGCTTATGCGTGG
>DAIQNC010000682.1:0-1855 GCA_036788655.1 Ktedonobacteraceae bacterium | reverse complement strand
CTGCTTTTCATCGCCTGTGCAGCCGCACGTTTGTCGTTATAACTGACCGCGTTACAGGCATCGTAAACGCTCAGTCCATCGCTTATCCCGACGCCATCTGGAGTGGGTAGTGTGACGACAGGCGGACGATAATAGTGGGCATCATCCCAACGAATACCTATGAAAGCACTGAGTGAGGCGACGAGGAGTAAAAGTATGAGCGTACCGTAGGAGAGTGCCATCGGTGACATCGGAACCTGTCCACCCCGAAAGAAGCCTGTTGCCTCCCACGCAATCGCGCTGAACGGATTGCGAACAGGGCGACGACGATACTTGCGTGTCGCTTTTGCCTCCTGACGATAGATGTCGAGCAAAACGAGGCAACCGGACTCACAGCCAACCAGATGCTCCTCTATTTCCGGGAAGCGTTCACTCGTATTTTCGCCATTGTCCAGTGCCTCTGCATATTGCTTGAGCTTTGTACGACATTGCACACAACTGATACTGCCTGTTGCCTCATCCACTGCTGGATTCAAGATGTCGAGCGTAGGAAACGCTGTTTGAGATGGGGAGGACGTATCTGTCGCACCATTTTTTGTTTCATGCTGCTCTTTTATCTCTGTTGAGGGAATGTCTACGACGGGAACGTTTGTGTTGAAAGCACTGGTATGAGACGGAGCCACTATCGTTTCTGGTACAGGTGTAATAGGCAATGCCGCAGATGGAGTGGGTATGTTCAATAGCGAAGGTTGCTTCGACTCCAGGGAAGTGATTTTTGGCTCACGGGTGCGTTCTTGAGCATTAAAGGGGTCGCGGCTCGCCTTTTTCTTACGTGGAGATGGTGTACTGGATGTGCCAGGTGAGCCGGATATCGTGCGTGTACTGGATGGTGAGAGCTGTACGGGTGTTTCTAATGTTGTTGAGTTGCTAAATCTCTGAGCAGTCTGTGTGCCAATACAACGCTGACAGGTCTGCATGTGATGCTGTGCCGCTTCAACGGCCTCTTCTGGAACCGCTTCCGGGTCCACATTGTATTCTGTAAGCACAGAGACTGCAAACGCACACGCAGGGGGAAGGCGTTCTACCGTTGTCATATATCCTCGTCTTTAGCATAAAAAATAAGAGAAATAAAAGATATTAGTGCTGAGAGAAAGAGCGTAAAGCAAAGGTTATTTGCTGCTCCAGGGTCATCGCCTGGTCTTGAGGAATCTTCGCAAGCGCGGCTTGAGCTTCAGCCGGAGTATAGCCAAGTCCGAGCAATGCTTCGAGTACCTCTGTTTGTAGTTTGTTGCTTCCTCCACCTGCTTGCGCTCCTGCGCTGGCAGGGAGTACAGGCAACTTGCCTTTCAAATCGACAATCAGACGGGCGGCGAGGCGTTTGCCCACGCCGGGTGCAAGCCCCAGACGTTGCTGGTCTTCATCGGCAATCGCACGATAGAGCGTAGCGGCATCCATGACGGAGAGCAATGCGAGAGCCACTTTAGGACCAACGCCATTCACCGCGATGAGTTGCTCGAAGGCGTTGCGGTCTGCCTCTTCGAGAAAGCCGTAGAGAGCGATGCCATCTTCGCGCATCTGAAAATGTGTGAAAAGCGAGACCTCTTTTCCTGGCTCATTGATATGACTCAATGTCGAAGAGGGAACTGCGACGCGAATGCCGAATCCCCCGACACGGACAATCACCGCATCCGCTCGAACGGTCTCTACAACTCCATAAATATTGGTAATCATCGCCCAACCTCTCATCTGCCCGCTATAGCTATATACAAGGACGCAATAGACATATATGAGTAACCTTCTTATGACTTCTGGATATATCGAATGGCCTGTCGTGCCATCTTACCATGATACCCCCATGTAGAACGACAATGAATTG
>DAIQNC010000681.1:0-1891 GCA_036788655.1 Ktedonobacteraceae bacterium | reverse complement strand
ATTATTCGCATAGGAAATGTGCGAATTCAGTATGTCTCGCTTCATCAGACGCAGGTAACGCCACAATCCGAAAGCGCATTTCATGAGTTGCTATCATCTTCCTCACACGGTGTGGAGTCATTCTATATGCCCGGTACACATGATTCACAGAATACATAGCAAGTTCCATGCGGCTTTCAATCAATGCGTACCTGTGCGAAAGGATCTGTTCGTAGTAGTTGACGCCCACGAGAAGGATAGAGATATGATATGTCAAAACCGCGAGCAAGTCGTAACAGGTCTTCTAATTGTCTGCGTCCCATATCCCGTTCATAGCGCAAAACCGGATTGCCCTCAAAGACAGTGATGCCACCACCACAGATAAGCTCTTGCGTCGAAGCGTTGTAGAGAAAGAGATTATCCTCTATCCTCTGCGGATAGGCGAAGGTATGCCAGTCAGGATGGTCGGGCAGTGGCTTCTCGTCATTGAGCCAACCGTCGAAAGAGACATGTTGAGGCGCATATGGGCTATACGGATGATGTTCAAACTGTTGGTACAATGCTTTTGGAGCCGCGATAGGAGCCGAACTGATACGTCGTATAGATGTGAGAACTGAACTCACATCAGAATGTAGAAACGTTACTACAATCAAGTCGATGTCACTCATGGGGCGATGTAGAATGTTTTTCATATAGTCTTGAAGTAGATGAACATTCAACGCGGAGCGAGGGTTAACAACGACCAATCGCGGTTCACAGATAAGGTAGGTATTCGCCATTGAGAAGCGATCTGTGATTGTATGCACAAGGCGCGGATAGGGCCAGGAACGCGACTGAGAAGGTGTGGGCGTACAAGATGCGGGAATATCGCTCAACGATGACCTCCAATAGAACTGAGCAGGGCGACCACTAGGGTGCGTCCCTACTATAGACGGGAAACGGTTCATATGGTCACTCTGTGGTCGCTCTGGGAAATTGAACTATGTCTATTGCCTTTTCTCAGGGAGACACTTATACTATATACTGTAGGACGTGTAGTGATGCAACAAAGGAGCCAGTTGTGCAGGGAAATATTGCCATCAAAGGAACACGAAATGGGTTGCTTCTCACGCTTGAACCCGATACCTCTTTTAGTGACCTGCTTTCAGCCCTCGCCGAACGGCTTGCCGAAGCTCCAGCCTTTTTCCAGGGAGCATCGCTTTCTGTCGATACCAGGCGTCGTGGCTTGCTGGTGAGCGAACGCCTTCAACTGGAAGACCTGCTGGCACGCTATTACATGTCGATTGCACCATTAGAGTCGATTGTTCCACCTGCACCAACGCGCAAAGAGGCGCGAACGATTACGCTTCCCCTCGAAGAGGACGCTCCCGTGTCTTCCGTGTCTTCTGCATCTCCGATTTTATCACCTGTAGACACTCCTGTAATAGACCTGTCGCAACGACGTGATGCACGTGAGCAGCGTCAGACGCAAGAGTATGTATTTCTGCCTCAAGGAGAGCAAGACACGCGCAATGTGCGCGAGCCACGTGATCCACGTGAATCAGACGATACGCTATTTGTGCGGCGCACGATACGTTCGGGGCAAGCTATTCGTCACCATAGTAACGTTGTTGTGCTGGGAGACGTGAATCATGGAGCGGAGATTATTGCGGGCGGCGATATCATCGTGTGGGGTGTGCTACGTGGCATGGTTCATGCGGGCTATCCTGACAATCAGAACGCGCTCGTCTGCTCGTTGCTGCTCTCACCCGTGCAGCTACGTATCGCGCATCTGCTCTCGCGTCCGCCAGAAGGCTTTGAGGCGCAGGCAATGCCAGAAATCGCCTCAATCAAGGAAGGGCGTATTATCGTTGAGACGTGGACGAATGGGCGCGGCACACGGAAATAGATAGGCACGAGCGAGATTATGTAG
>DAIQNC010000680.1:0-1918 GCA_036788655.1 Ktedonobacteraceae bacterium | reverse complement strand
CCGTTGACCTGGAGACCCTGTGCTGCCGCCTCTTCTGCTGAGAGGTAGGGTAGGATATGACCGACGAGGGGCAGTTTGCTCTTATAACGCCGCAGATTTTCCCAGGCGCAGTTGTGCATCATGCGATGCGCTGTATTCGGGTCGCCAATCATGTCTTCTAACAGTGCAAGCGTCCGTTTTGCGTTGTCTTGCTCATCTTGTCGTTGGTACTGGTTGCCGAGCAGACGCGAGAGGTCGAAGAGGTTCTCCGCACTTGCCAGACCGAGGTGTTCGGCCTGTAACATCAGGCGTAGCCCGTGCGCGAGTTGGAAATCCAGCGTTGCAACGTTCATTTCGGTATCGTCGCGCATTCCGCGATTGTTCAGATTGCCGGAGCCGACGGTTGCCCAGACATCATCGACAATGGCAACCTTCGCATGAACGTAGATAGGCCGATAGTGCGTTGTATCACCGTCTCGCTGTGAGGAAGCGAGCGTGAATGCTTCGAGTCGCTCCTCTTCAATCGCGTCAGGAGCCTCTTCACGTAGTTTTTGAAGGCCAGCATCGGAGAAGCCGCGTCCGACATTGGGATGATCAGGTAGGATAATAGTGAGAGATGCACCACGTCGCAGAGCCTGACCCATGAGGCGGATATTGTTTTCCATTTCAGGGCTGTCTGTGCCGATAAAAGGTAGATCGACACCTGTATAGGCGCGAAGCCACAGGTATTGGTTTTCGAGGTAGACGAACCGCTCGATATTACCCATCGCGTTACCATACAGTTGCGCGATGCCCTGCACAATCATTGGCTCGAAATTGTAGGTATGCTCAGGAATGGTACGCGCAACCTGCACAAACGGAGTAGGCCGTTCAACAGGTGTGGCTATGGGATGATCGGGAATGAGACGTTGTGAGTCGTAGTGGTGACGCTCAACGACATTGTTCCAGCGTTGCCGGAAATTATACTCGACATCGGAAGCCGCCGGGCCTTCAATAAGAGAGTGGGCGTCGTGCCACGGATGCGGTGTGACACCTTCTGCATCGACGCGAAGCGGAGTCGAGTACAGGTGTGCAGGAGTATCCCACCTGTCGAAGTCGCCGCTTTTCTCGATGAGCAGGTCTACGCCGCCCACGAAGGCATGTGTGCCATCAACAATCGTAATCTTCTGATGTAGCGACTCAACGGGGTGGTGCAAAATACCGAATGAGCTGTCGTCGAGAATACAATCGACGCCGACACTGAGCAATTCCTTGTAACTTTCCTCGACATCGCAGACGGTGAAGATGGGTGTGCCTTTCCATACCAGTGCCTTGACCTCGACTCCTTTGCTTACGGCATGACCCAGTACATTCTGTAGCGTCAATTTGTTGTGTGTCCAGAACTCGATCTCAGCATCAGTCAAGCCGACAGCACGTAACTCTGTGACCAGTGCCTCTTGCTCTGGACTTCCATCGGGGCCAGCACGCTGATCAGTGCCGCGCACAATCTCCATGCTGGCCTTGAGTCCCCAGTTGCCGAGGTAGATATAGTGTCTGGCACGGAGAAAGTGGTGGCACATGGTGAGCATCGCGGTACGCCCATCGACAAGGTAGGTGACACGCGAATCGGTGCGGACAGGCGTATCGCCCAATGCCCACCAGGTCTTCGCTTGCTCTTCATCTGAAATGTGGCGTTCTTGCACGGTCATTTCCTCACTGTCTGTACTTATTTCTGTGCTTCCTATCATAATATACTCTTGTATCACCGTGATAGTAACATTCCCGTGTCAATTCTGGCAAGGGATGCTGATAGCTAAATCGACAAATTTACATAACCTTAACGTATGTTTAATCTCATCTCATTATGCTTATACGTAGACAGATACTTATTCCTGTCTACGGCTTCATATTGTCCTGTTTTCTTGTAGCCTTTATTAAGAGCTACTCGGAACACGCCCCG
>DAIQNC010000679.1:0-2000 GCA_036788655.1 Ktedonobacteraceae bacterium | reverse complement strand
GGAACCATGTAGGAGCGGAATTTATTGCGCTGTGTGCCAGTGGGTAAATGATACAACCAGAACGGGCGTAATGAATTCCGCCCCTACATGATTACCGGGTTCATTTCTAAACACTCAGAATTGTGCCACTACAGAAGAATAAACGCTACAAATCGGGACGTTGTTGAAAAGATGGGGGCAATATATTAATCTCTTTTCACGCCAATGAGTGGGCCGCGTGTGAGTATCTGAGCAAGTTCCTGGCTTGCTGCCTTCGGCATGTAGATATAGAGTTGGTACTCATCTTCATCATCGAGGGGGAGAAGAGCAAAGTCGTTGCGTAAATAGTCTCTGGCGAAGTCCTGTAGATAGCGGTGAAATACCTCTAAACCAGCTGGTTCCCAGGTAATATGCCAGAGAAAATGATGTTTGAAGGAGTCGAATTCAAGCACTGTTTCCTGCTTTTTTTCACTGTAGGAAGTCGTCATATTATCAAGTTTCCATTCGCCATCCGTTAATTTAGCGAGTTCATCAATAACGTACCCATAATTCTGAGTACGCCTGACATAATGAAGCAGGTGTTGTACGCCCAGTTGCAGTTCAATCTGCTCATTCAGTAACAGAGCTTCCAGAAAACTGCTCAAGTCGTAGAGGTCGATACGCAATTGTTGGTCAAGCAGCACAGTATTAACAAGCAAGTCATATTTCTGGAAGAGCGCGAAGATATCGAGCATCATATCCTTGTCCATATAATCTTGCTTGTCGAGGAGAATCAGGAAAGCCACTTCCATCGCAATCTCACGAGGCAGGTAGGCATGTATAGCGTTTTTCTGATTGCTGGGGATATGCACAAAGTCTCCAGTGAGATTGTAACGAGCAAAGCTCCCTACCTGCTCATAGTATTCCAGATTGATGAATTCAGAATCTTGCTCGAATGACAATGTGCATTTACGTTCATCGAACTCGAAGATGACGCTTGCATCCGGGCCTTCCCATTTGGAACGCAGGTCGTCCATCGTCCATTCACCACCGGTTGCCGCTGCGAACATCGTGGTTAATTGCATCAAATCCTCTTTCGAGGTGACGCGCTCAGAGTCGTACATTACGCAATGTTCAGGAAAATAGTGCCTTGCAAGAAGAGCGATGAGCGTTTCTTGCTCCAACGCTTCTGGCGTCAACACCTGTTGTAGTTGTTGCTCCGTCACATCGGGCATCAAACCGACTCGCTGAAATGCGGCGAGCAGGTGTTCAAAAACATGTTGCTGCATCTCTCTCTCCCTTTCTCGAAGGCATTCTTACTTATTTCTCTCTTGTATCGTCTCAAATACGCTTACTAGCGTTTATTGACGCGCTTCCGAAGCATAGATAGTTCGCAGAACGCGCTCCGGTGTTAGAGGCAATTGTCGTATCTGGACTCCCAGTGCGTTTGCTACTGCATTCGTGATTGCGGACGCCACACCAAGTTCTGCTACCTCGACAACCGATTTTGCACCAAATGGGCCTTTTGCTCCACTACTTTCGATAAGGACAACCTGAATATCCGGCATATCAGAGGCGTGGTATAAGTGACAGCTACTCACATCGACGATGAGCGGTTGGCCCTGCTTATCGTACACCATCTCCTCACTCATGGCTCTGTTCACGGCACGACTTATCGCCCCTTGTACCTGTCCCTCTGCCAACAGAGGATTGAGAATACGTCCACCATCAACGGCAGAAATAACGCGCAACACACGCACAATTCCCATCGCTGTATCGACCTCGACCTCGGCCTTATGCACTGCGAACGAACTTTGCTGCTCTCCCTTGCCTGTTGCTGAAGCGATAACCTGCTTTCCCTGTACTATAATAATGTGTTCCGAGGCTTGTTGCAACATCAGTTTTTGGTCGCCTTGTTCACGGACAACGATCATCCCATCTTCAATGCTCAAGTTATTTGCCTGCGCCTTCAGCAATCCACTCTCGCTCACGTATGTAAGCAAGGTTTGACGCACACGAGTTGCAGCTTCTCTCACAGCATT
>DAIQNC010000678.1:0-2083 GCA_036788655.1 Ktedonobacteraceae bacterium | reverse complement strand
AGTATCTCTATCCCCTGTGCGTACTGCGTTGGACTGCTCATAGGTGTTCCTTTCTGCATGTCTCCGTAACCACGCGGGCGACAAACAGCATCGCCCTGACAATAGACGCTTTGACTCCTATTATCGCATATTTTTCGCCGGGGGATGCTCATGTTGTGACGTGATTTATCACGTGCGTACTATGGAAGACGCACGTGATAAATCACGTCACAACATGGGGCGGGGAGTGCCTTATTCGAGGCGCACTTTGCCGCGTTTAAGAGCGTCCTGTGCGGTTGGCAAGTCGGGACTGGTCGGGCCTTGTGAGGCATCGGGCAAGGCGCGGCGTGGGTCTGTGGTACTCGGCTCGCCCGTCTCCTGGTTATAGCCGACTTCAACAACCTGTTCGGGTCGAATGGCATTGATGGGACGCATTCCTGGAGGGGGTGGCGTCGAGCGCGGCCCTGGTACTGAGGTGGGCCAGCCAGGATAATGCGGCTGTGGTGCTTCCTGTATCGAGCGTGACGGATTCACGATGCCCTCTTGCAAGGCGCGTAGCTCGTCATGATTCACTCCCTGTTTCAATAATGCTTCATCTGCCGGATGAATAGTTCCTGGTGTTACCTGTGGAGCGGCCTTGTCCTGTGGCATCGTTGCTTGTGGGGATGCTGGTGCTGTGTTCGAGGTGTGCTGCTCCTGCGTTTGCGCCTGATTTTGTGTTTGTGTGTCTGAATTCATATAATTCCTTTCTGTAGGGTCTTAATTTATTACACCCTGCGCGTATATCCTTTAGTATATTCTTACTTTTATCACGATGTGAGAACAGTATTCAGGTACTTTCGGGCCATTAGACTCTTGCATATTTCTCTTACTCGTTCCATACTAATGTAGGGCGGCGATTTATCGCTTATGCCCACCATTATATCACGGGCGTAAGCGATGAATTGCCGCCCTACGAATTATTGTACCATTCAATCGCATATTATACCGATACATAGAGATAATGTATTGGCTATGTTGGGAGTTTTAATGAAGGTATTAATTACAGGGGCTACTGGTCTACTGGGTAGTCATCTGATAAAAGAATTACAAGATCGTCATGAGTCAATTCGTGCATTGGTTCTACCTGTTGAAAATGCTGACAAGTTGAAGGCGCAAGGCGTCGAGGTGGTGCGTGGCGATATCACTGATGCCAGTTCACTACCTGCTGCTGTCAAAGATATCGACCTTATCTTCCACCTCGCGGGTATGATGGGTGTCAATCGTCCTCTGTCGGATTATCGTCTTGTCAACGTCACGGGTTCTGAAAATCTGTACAAGGCCGCGCAGAAGGCGGGTGTACGTCGTTTCGTGCATACCAGTTCGCACACCGTCTATGGCCTGGGCTATGGTCGCTACATGACAGAGAATGACGCGCTACGTCCTGACCCCGATCCCTATAGCATTACGAAGGTCGAAGGTGATCGCTTGATTCGCCGCTTGATGCTCAATAGCGACATGGAGACGGTGATCCTGCGCCCCGGCACATTCTTCGGCCCTGGCGACCGCTTGCACTTCGGGCGCATGGCACAGAAGATGAAGGATGGTAAGGGCGTTATCATCGGACGTGGCGACAACACGCTGCCCTTCTGCTATGTAACCGATGTTGTCGATGGCTTCCTGCTCGGCGCGTATCATGAGAAGGCTGCTGGCAACGTCTACAACATCACCAACGACGAACCTCTGACGCAGAAAGAGATGTTCGACGCCATCGCCGACGCCGTTGGTGGACAGCATCCGTGGATACATCTGCCGTACCTGCCCATCTACTATGGTAGCATCGTGGCAGAGCGTGTGGTAGCTCCGCTGACACACACAAAGCCAATTGTCACCGAACTGGGTGCGCTTATGTTCGGCTCCGACAACAAGCACAGCATCGAGAAGGCACGACGTGAACTGGGCTTCTCGCCAAAGGTTCCCCTACGCGAGGGTATCAAACTCGCCGCCAAATGGTTCAATGCAGGTGGCATGGATCAGCCTTCCGTGACACAGGCGAGCCAGAATGCACCGCTTGCTGGCGCGGCCCGCTAAACGCTGTATTAAACATTCGATACACGATTGCCTG
>DAIQNC010000677.1:0-2097 GCA_036788655.1 Ktedonobacteraceae bacterium | reverse complement strand
GAAGGACGGTCAAAAGTCATTGCTATGTACATGGGCTTTTCTTCCGACAGTGCCTTCATAAGCATTGAGGTGAAACCGAAGGTTGCATTGACGGGTTCACCTGCTTTTGTCGAAAAGTCCTCCGGGACTGCATGGAAGGCGCGATGTATCATCGCATGTCCGTCAAAGAGTACCAGTTTCTTGTTATTCATATGAATGCTCTCTTTTATAATACAATTCTTTTCTTCATGCAAGAACACGGTAGTAGCCATGTCTAGCGCCTTCCCACTGGCACAGGCTAGCACTCGATGGGCCACCATCTGTCGCCATGATGAGGGCAAAGACGGGACATGTCAGGTCTCGGAGCGGATTGTGTTGCCAGTCAGGATTTCTAAGCCATGCGATAAGAGAAGGTGTCACTTCTTGCGGCGTTGGGAGCGCGTAGCGGTCAGTCCAGGATGCTGTATTGAGATAGACCTGGTTGCGACTCTCACCCGGCTCAATGCGCATCATATGCGTATGTCCGGCAATAGCATAACGCAAGGATGCGTCTTGTTTCAACACACGTTGCATTCCCAGAGCAACATCTTCGCCCATGTGATAGGGTGACGAGGTACAAAGTGCCGCGAATGCCTCCTCCGCTGGCAGCGTCAAAGCTTCGCGTATTGCCATCACCTCCATGATGGTCTCCTGAGAAATCTGTCCTTCCTCTGGATACAAAGGAACCCAATCTTTTTCCTGCTCATAGATATCTGTTTGAAATGCTGCAAAGTCCTGTATCGCTTCCTCAAATAAACGCACTGGATTACGTCTCTCTTTAAGAGAGAGTTTTGCCAGCGCACGACGTGGGTAGGAGAGCAGTTGCATGGTATCGTGAGCGGTACGCACAACAAGACGTGGATCGAGCAGAGCAAGCATAGCAATCTGACGGCTAGCATTGATGGAAGGCTCGAAATGGTCGAAATAGGGATAGGCTATGCTCACGGCGCAGGTTGCCAGTTGAAAGTAACGCGAACCGGGCGAGAGTGTGATGGTACGAGGCGCAAGAGTAACAGGTTGACCCTGCTCATCCCACAAACCCATTGTGCGGTGATTCCAGAAGTCGTAGTGATTGCCATGCTCGATATAGATATCGGGCAACGGACGATAAAAGCGTGCCAGGCAGAAGCGAACTCGCTCATCAGTTGCTTGATCGGTAATAGCAGCACAAATGCGTTCGCGTACCTCAGCGAAACAGAGATCGATATCATGATTACCAGCGAGAAAGGTAATGATACGCCCCTTCGCTTCAACAAAAGTACGCAGAGTGCTGAAAAAATCTTGATGAGCAGCGATGATTTTTTCGAGTTTCTGGAGTGCCGTTGGCACTTCCACGACGCCATCAGCACTATATGGCGTCACAACCAGAAAATCGAAGCAATCTCCATTGATGATCAGTTCAAGATTATCAGATTGTCCGAGTGGTGTCTCCTGAGAGCCTGTCGCTGGCAGTGTAGCGGCTATGAGTCCCTCAAATGCTGCTTGCTGACGCTCACCAAAGCACTCAAGCACTGATGAACCGTCCGCGAGATGGAGATCACTCAGCACTAACTTTATGGATGTGTGTGACACAGGTGACGTTGATACCATAAGTAGCCTTTCCGCGCTCATAAAGGGGTATTTTTGAGACGACTTCTTTTTCTGCTGTATTTTACTGTATTTTGTGCCGATGTGTATAGTATAGTCGGCAGGCAAGCGGTGTTATCCAATAGTACCCGATACCGCTCACTTCATTACGTTTAACCTATCAAGAAAGGAAATACTGTATGCCCCGTCGAAGCACAACACTTGCGCGAGACAACCACAATGAAACAAGGGAGAATGTTATGCCAGAAGAGAATTATGATGAGTTATTGACTGTTCACGAGGTCGCACGTCGCCTGCGCGTCGATGACACCACTGTGCGCCGCTGGATCAAGAGCGGCTCGCTGGATGCGGTGACACTTCCTCATCGAGCGAAAAGACAAGCTTACCGCGTAAAACAGTCAACAATTGACACAATGCTTAGAGGCTCCAAATTGCCTGAATAGCTTTATTCGCCCTCATCATGCTTGCCAATGACGTAGGGACAGATTCATC
>DAIQNC010000676.1:585-2109 GCA_036788655.1 Ktedonobacteraceae bacterium | reverse complement strand
CCTGCGCCATCTCCGCCGCCGACCAGCAAGACCACTGGCAAACCCGGCTTCAAGCCGAATTTCTGTCGTAGTTCCTCTTTGCTTGCTACAGAGCGCGTAAATTTGGGGTCTATCGGCATTCCGAACATATGTATACGTTTTTCATCAAGCCCCATCTTGATACATAACTGTTTTGCCTGTTCCGTCGGCACAATATAGCCATCCGCACCGGGCGCGTACCACGCCTGATGGACGCTTATCAGGTCCGTAACTACCGTCAAAAAGGGGATATTCAGGCCGAGTTCGTGCAATGCACCCAGCGTCACATGGTTGAGTAAGGGATGAATGGAAACAATGACATCAGGTTGCACACTGGTGATGAGCCGTAACAGACCATTGTGAATGAGCGGTTTGGAGAGCGCATTCACAGTACGCACACTCTCTCTTCTATTGCTCAGGTGGAAGACTTCGCCGTAGAGTTTGGGATTATAGCGAATCGTGGGGCCGTAAAGCTTGACCGCCTCGCGCAAAGGGAAACGGCTATACTCCTCGAACACATCCACGATGACGACGCGATATGATGGGGGCGCAGGCTCCTCTTCCACCAGAACGGCCTGCCCTGCCTTCCCTGATTGCCCCGAATCACTCATCGAGGCTTGCTTTGCTTTGAGACGTGTACGCCACTCTTCCTGCTGCTGCTGTTCAATCAGCTTGAGAGCATTATTGATCGCATTGGCGGCACTACGATGTCCCGCCCCGGTGTCGGCGATCAGGAACAAAAGTGTCCGTTGTGTCGCTTGTACCAATCACTCACCTCTTATATTTTTCTCCGCATATATTCGCATGTATTCGCATGTGTCCCATATGTCCCTGCTTACTGCTCTTCACGGTAGGTTAAAAATAAAAGTAACTGAAAAAGAGGGATAAAGGTACGTTCGAGACGCCTTTATCCCTCTCATTATACGCCGAAACGCTACTCTTCTTCGTGTAAGTTGAAGCGTTTGCGGAACCGCTCGACACGTCCTGCCGCGTCGAGAATGCGCTGCTGACCCGTGAAAAATGGGTGACAGGCAGAACAGACATCGACTTTCATCACAGGTTTGGTGCTGACCGTCTTGAAGCTGTTGCCACAGGCGCATTGTACTGTGGACTCTACATAGTTAGGATGAATTCCTTGTTTCATTGTTTCGCAACTCCCAGGGATAGAATATCAACAGGTATCACGGCGTTCTTAAATGCTCAAGTCTCGCTGTGGAAAATTTCTCTTCGACCCGTCTTGCTCGTCTATAAACACGTCCAGTGTAGGACGATTGTACATGTTGTACGCTGCTTCGTCAAGAGGGTAGGGCATCGAAATGAGACCCTGTCAATCCCGCTCGATATAGATAACACACATATGCCCGATTTTATGCCCGTGATTTGCGATGTCATAAAAGACGTTGACAAATTATATTGGACGTTGTGGGTGTTGGTGTTGGTGTTGGTAATGGAACGAGGGCGTAATGAATTAAGGCCCCTACAGAATGGTTTAATGCAAGCACCTCC
>DAIQNC010000676.1:0-514 GCA_036788655.1 Ktedonobacteraceae bacterium | reverse complement strand
GGGGCCTTAATTCATTACGCCCTCGTTCCAACGGCCAACGCCCTCGTTCCAATACCCACCAATCTCAGATAGATGTCCCTGTGATACACTGTAGGAACGTACTAGTAGTAGTTACCACACATTTACAAGGAACCATCTATTTATCATGATTGAACGCTATTCGTTACCAGAGATGGCGGCTATCTGGTCCGCCAGAAATAAAACTGATATGTGGCTTCGTGTCGAGTTGCTCGCCTGTGAAGGTTGGGCGCGTGAAGGCGTGATTCCGCCCGATGCCATCGAGAAGATTCGACAGGCAAGCTATAATGCACAGCGCATGCAAGAGATCGAGCAGGAGACACACCACGATGTTATCTCGTTTCTACGCTCGATTCAGGAGCAACTTGGACCAGAGGGTCGCTTCATTCACCTGGGGCTTACTTCGTCCGATGTGTTGGATACAGGTCTGGCCGCGCAGTTGAAAGAGGCCGGGCAGTTACTCACCGCGTCGCTGGCAAAGCTGGTTCAGGTCGTC
>DAIQNC010000675.1:0-2168 GCA_036788655.1 Ktedonobacteraceae bacterium | reverse complement strand
AATCGCATCCTAGTCGGTGCATTGAATTTTAACAGGCCGATGCGTATCCCGCTTGTATTGAAGCTACTCTTCCATTTCTCGTTTGTACGCAATATTCCGGCGCGTCTGTTTGCCTATGGGCCATTTCCCTCACGCCTGAGCAATTAAGATCACGTAGGGGCGTTATGCTATAACACTCTGGTCACGCAATAACGAATGCCTCAAAAGGAAAGAATTGTTGTGAACGAGACACAGGGCGTTATAGCATAACGCCCCTACGAGTTTTCTATGGTTCTATATACTAAGCGACGATGGTGTTGACCTGTTTCTCGAAGTTCTTGAAGAACTGGTCGAGAGCGGTTTTGACGCCACCTTTGACGATCATCTCAGGGATAGCGGCGATTTTGCCTTCCATGACAGCGTTCGCGTTGTAGTTCAACTGTGTCTGCGCACCTTCGTCGGCAAGGTCGATGACACATGTGGCCTTGATAGTACCGATGGAGCTAGTTGGTTCCGCAATGAGTGTGACACGAGAGGGCGCAATGACCTCGCCTGTCTCAAGAAAGACAGTGTAAGGCCCTTTGAGTCCGGGGATGCTGGGAGAGACGGTGAGCTTGAGTTGACGAACGCCGTCGAACTCGACGAACTCTGCACCTTCGCAACCAGGGATGCTATTCTTCAACACTTCAGGATTTTGCAATGCCTGGAATACTACCTGGCGAGGAGCGTGAACTTTATGACTACCTTTAACTTCCATGAAATTACGTTCAACCTTTTCTATGTAAATAAAATGTTTTACAGAACACATGCATAATAACAGATATTGAGATTGTCATAATGCATTACCTCATGCTAAGGTTTTATGCGTCCTGACACACACTATTATACTGAACACATACGTATATCTCAATAAAATAGGTACTAAGTACCACGAGGTACATTCAAGCAGTTCCAACGATGGCAGCAAAGATTGCTGCAAACACAAAAGCAAGAATGCATGCGAGCAGGAAGATGACGCCAAAGAGTAAGAGAATAGCCCCGGTTGCGCGTCCGCCACTGATGCGATGAACTGGTACGAGCATGTAACCGAGCAAGATACACTCATAGACAAGTTTTGCTACAGTAATGAGGAAGCCGAATGCGCTACCACCTGCTGGTAGATACGAAAGGAGGAGTGATAGAAAGCTTCCTATGATCCCCAGAGGTATGAGAAAGAGAAGGCTACAGTAGAGTTGTGGAAGAAACTTTCCTGTACCCCCAAAGATTTTTGCCAGGAGAAAGAGTATCCCTGTTCCTATAAAAAGTGCGATGGGAGTGATGAGAATTTGTCCATAAATGCTCAAGTTATAGACGATGACGATGATGTGTTCTAACACGCCTACCGCAGCAGGTGTCAGTCCGCTTGTATCTGCGCCAGCTACCACAGATTTTGCAGCAGCATTCACATCAAAGCCAATGGCGGAAAGTAGGCTGAACAGAGCAACGATGATGGAGTAGCCGATAATCTGCACCCACACAGTGTTCCACTTTGCCTTTCCCATTTCACGTGCAAAAAGCCGGGGTGATGGATGTGCTATGGCTTGTCCATATTGAGCGAGCAGGCCGCGAATAGCTGCACCGAGTGGCAACGGAGATGAGTGTGGCTCCCCATCGAAATCGAAACGTTGATATCCATACCCACCATAACTATAGCGATTGTACTGATTGTATTGACCATTGTATCCACCATAGGGAGGTGCGCCGTGTCCATATCCCGATGACGTTCCATACGGTGAGGCCGTTGGTGGTGTCCCATACTGAGGTGTATATCCGTAGGGAGGTTGCTCTTTATCGACTGGCGGTTCTGGTATGGCCTGTTGCATTTGTTGTGCCTGTTGCGCCTGTGCTGATTGCGGTTGTGTATAAAATTCTGGCGAATCGTATGAAGGTGGAGATGGCTGAGATGACTGCACTGGTTGATGGGGTTCCAATATCTCTTGTGATTGAGGCGCAGGAGTTGCACCATAAGAATAGTGTGGGTCTGGTTGTTGTATTGGTTGTTCCTGTTGTTCTTGTTGTTCCTGTTCAATCTCATCAGTGTCATCCTGTTGAGGAAGTTCGGGAATGATATGCTCATAATGTCCATTCGATTCTGGACGCACACGCTCGGAATCCTGGGCCATAGAAACGCTCCTGTATGTTCTCTGCTG
>DAIQNC010000674.1:0-2186 GCA_036788655.1 Ktedonobacteraceae bacterium | reverse complement strand
AATAGGTTCCTATAAAAAGAGCCAGTAGTACAAACAACACCGTCAAAAGCATAGTCATCCGTCCACCTCCGCCATTGATACATCGAGACTTGCCACCATCAGTTCGGCATCCGTCAGTTTCTGACCCTCAAGCATTTCTGGAAGCAGTGGTAAGAACGCAGCAGATGGACGTTGCCACATCACATGCACAGGGGTATTGCCACCATCGCTCATGAGACGCAACCCGATATCCCCACGTGGGCCGCGCACAGTTGCATGTGCCTCACCCGGTAACACCGTCCAATGTACATCGTGTGTCTCAATACGTTGTCGTGGTGTTGTCAGCATTGCAGCGATAGTTTGCATATCATACTGTGCCGCTTGCAAACGTGTCACAAGACGACTCTGTACATCACCTTTGCTCTCCTGTATGCCCGGCTCACTGGAATCAAGCACATAACCATGCCGCATCGAGTACACCGATACCACGTGTGCGAAGGGCGACCGGACGATTGCGCGTCACATACGCCAGCAACTTCTCCATCTCGCTCAACATAGTGTGTGGAAGAGAAAATTTTTCAGCGAGAACATTCCCTTCACATTGCGGAACAAGCCATTCCATCGGTGAACGTAGCCAGATATTCGCAGATAGTCCCGAAACGCTGTGGGCAAGCGCATAAGCACGGCTTAACATGAGTTCATCAGCGAGTATTCGTGCCATTCGTACACACCACCACAGCGTATTTTGTACACGCTCTAACGCAATTGCACCCTCACGATACGTCGTTATGGCCTCAGAGGGTTGCCATCCTTGTAGTTGTTCGATAGCCTGTACATACGCAAGCTGACCTGTGAATGGTGCAAGGGGATCGAAGTGTCGTGCAAGTATGAGGGCGTGTTGCCATGTCGCATCTTGCATGGCCTCGTCGATGCCGCGATGAGCATAACCTGCTTCGACCTGAGCCGAAAGCACCTGCTCACCATCACATATCAAGAAGAGGCGTAGTGGCCCAGCGGTGAATGGTTGCACTGGACCAAGACTCAATACCGCCAGTTCTGTCGCCATCTCCTGCTCATTTTTTTGAGGAAGTTGAATCGTCGTCGGCTCCTGCTCCTTCTGCTCATTGTCTGCATCCTGGGCTATAGAAATACTTGTATGTCTGTCGAGAGGTGTATCGAATGCGATTGTGAGAATCCGGTCAAGTGATGAGACCTGTTGCGCTCCCGGGAAAATAGCCGCAAAATTCGCTACATCAATTCCAGGGAATGTATGCAGTTCAGGTTGAGAAGTATCAAGTAAAAGGACACGGGAAGGATGAGGGAGCGATTTCGCAATGGCAACCAGCGATGGAACGAGTTTGTTGCTGACTGGTTCGACAATGATAAGCAGGTCAGCATGACGAGGCGAGGCAACTTCCTGAAAAAATGGGTTACGTCCGGCAAGGTCAGCGAGCAAGTTTGCCCCTGCACCACCATCAATAGCGAAATAGGTGCGTGTGCCGCGCAAAATCCTTATGCGTGATGGTGTTGCTGTACTCATCTTCATCATTTACTTTTCCCAGTCGAAGGCTCCCTGCTTCCACGCAAAGAAGATTGCTGAAGTCAGGATAGCCACGAAAACGAACATATCGAAGAAGGCAACCAGTCCCACCTGTTTGAAGGCAACGGCCCAGGGAAACATGAAGACCATCTCCATATCGAAGGCCACGAACAGCAACGCGAGAACGGCGTAGCGCAATCTAAATTGGACCCACGTCTTGTGTCCTGTGCGCCCACCATGCTCTGGCGGCGGATTCTCCGCCTGTGGGCGTCGCTTCGGAGCGAGAAAACGATTCAAACCGAGAGCGAACAGGCCAAATAGAATGGCAACGACAAGCATCACGGCAGCAATAGCGTATTGAGCGGAAATGTTCATAAAAAGCTCCTCTTGAATGTCTCTACCATCAATCACGTTGCTACTCTGCTTATCGTGACGCCCCAAATTCGTAGATGCGTAATTCTATTACGCTCTGGTCACCCATCGATCAGGTGAGCTAGACGTAATAGAATTACGCTCCTACGAAGCAACCCATACCCTGTGCGTATGGGTTTCATCAATACATAAAAAATGAGCAGGGAAATCCTGCTCACAATCTACATAGCGATAGTGTAGCCAGCGTCGTCGAGAACCTCTTCGATTTTCTGCATCGAGACCTGATCGGGGTTGT
>DAIQNC010000673.1:0-2218 GCA_036788655.1 Ktedonobacteraceae bacterium | reverse complement strand
TATTTGTACGCATCAACCATACTCGCATCCTGAAAACGGCTGGCATATTCTACGCCGAGAGACGCTGGCTTAGGCAACATAGATACGCTCCTCAAAGGCTATAGCTATCTGTGATTCTGTATGATGAACATTGACGGAATAATTTTGAGACGGTGTAGGGACAGATTCATCACGTCCGTCTGTATTGATAATTAGGGCAGACGGACGTAACGAATTTATTCACCTTCATTATTGCCTTTGTCATATTCATGCAAGTGATAAATCACCGCACTACGAATACGCAACGGGATTTATCCCATATGTTATAGGTACGATGAGAAAACGTTCTGAGTAGCAAAAAAGCAGAAGTTTCTCATTTCAAGGAAACTTCTGCTTTTCTATTCTGTATTGCAGGTGACGCGACGTTATGCGGAGAACTTCGCGGAAAGCTGACGTGCGCTTGGCTCGACAAGGACTGAGCCATCAGGGAAAACGATGGTCGGGACACTGCGAGAGCCACCATTTACCTGTACAACGTACTCTGCCGCTTGCTCGTCCTGCTCGATGTCTATATAATCGTAGGCGATACCATGCGAGTCGAACCAGCGTTTTGCCATGCGGCAATCACCACACCAACTGGTCGCGTACATCACAATTTTCTGGTCTGTCTTTGAGGTCTCCTGGGTTTCTAAAGTAGATTCTGCCACAATGCACTCCTATGTCATGGTTGAGTAACGCGAAATTATTGAGAATACATCTTCTAGTGATGAGAACACACATCAACAGAAGATTATTCCTGATATTACCCTTCAACCAACACAGGAGCAGGCTTATTAATGCGTTCGAGCATTCGGTCAAGCAATCGCCTTCCACCCGTCGCAATCAGCCCAGGGTTACGCGCAATAATGCCCATGACAAGTGCGGCACTGAAATCACCTCGCAGCGTCTGTGCTACTTGAGCAGGTGTCATACGCTTCATCAGGTCAAGCGCGTTATCCCACTGCTCGTCGGTGTAGCTAGCAATGTGCTTGTTTATCATATACGAGATGTCCATATCGCGTCCAAAGCGTGTGCGCCACTGCTTATCGAAACGTGATAGGAACGTTGCCGAGGTATCACCAGCTTTGACCGCCTGTGCCGCAACACCACCTGCCATCTGTCCAGAGTAGATGGCGAAGCGTATGCCCTCACCAACCAGTGTCGAACCATGACCACCTGAGTCACCAGCAAGCAACAGGCCATTCCGCGAAAAACGCTCCACTGGCCCTTCTGACGGGAAGAGACCTGTATGATACTCAACGGGACTGGCTCCACGGAATTTCTCTGTCAATTGTGGCAGGTCACGAATGATGCTATCAAGATAGGGACGCGCATCCGCATCACAATCAGGATGCAATACACCAACACCAAGCCGCACACGCCCATTGCCACGCGGAAAGACCCACGCATAGCCATGAGGCGCGTATGCTCCACCCATGATAAGATAGAGTTCATCCTGTGGATAGTTCGGAGCATACATATCATATTCAGCCCCGTAGCCATAGCGGTGAAATGCCTTGCCCATATCGGTACGCACACCGATGTGACGCGAAAAGCCGCTTGCGTCTATCGTCACAGGGGCGCGAAATGTAGCCCGTTCGCTTGCATGAGTCTTTGCCGTGACTCCCTTCACTGCATCCCCATCCATCAATGTTTGCTCGACGGTATGACGCACTCGAAGCGTTGCACCTGCGGCGACTGCTCGACCCGCGAGATGTTGATAGACACCACGCACGTCGATAACACATGCAACGGCTGGATTGTAATGCAGCGTAACCTCGCGGCGTGGCGAGACAAATACAACTTTCGTGATGGGGTGATAGAGATGCTCTGGTATGTTGAGGGCCTTCATATCGCTCACCCAACTACCACCGCTTGTATGAATGGGATAGCCAATCTCGTTTTGACGCTCCAGGACAAGGGTACGCGCACCCTGTTTTGCTGCGGCCTCAGCAGCAGCGAGGCCAGCCGGCCCTCCCCCCACAATCAACACATCATATTGTTCTTCTGCCATGTAATTCCTTCTTCGATGTATCTTGCTATAGATAGGTCTTCTCTATGACTCGGTATGCTAACCTTCTCTTTGTTGTCTCGTCTAGTATAGCCTGTCTTCATGATGCTGTCCATCACATCAGAACGCCTCTTTCATGAAGGCTTCGAGTGCCTGAGCAAGCACACTGCCATTGCGATAGCGCATCTG
>DAIQNC010000672.1:0-2230 GCA_036788655.1 Ktedonobacteraceae bacterium | reverse complement strand
AGTGGCAACAGCTTCAGGGGAACGTGCAAAAAAGTGGTGTGAATGATACTGAAACACTGTTTGCTACCACACATAATAACCAGCTTTATGTGTTGACTCAGAGCGCACCGCAGAGCGTCTATGCCGATGAGGAGAGCCTTATTTTCTCGAAGATACGTGCGTCCCTACAACTCCTGTGAGGAAAGCATGATATGCTATAATAATGTTGGCATATTCACTTACACGCATTCTACGAAGACGATACGGTGAAAAGGATCGCGCAGATGTTATTAGTGTCTGCGCCTGGAGGTACAACACGGCATGGAAGATATTCGATTTGAACGACACTTTAGAACCCCTTCGTCAGAGGGTTACTATATTATGCAAGGCAGTAACTTGCAGAGCAATAACAGGCTTGGAACGGTCGATTTACACTTCACTTCGACAACCGTTCATGGTACACTCATTCTTGAGCGAGAGTTGGATGAGACCGATTTGAGTAAGCTTATTGAACAGATAGACGAGGATCTTGTTCTCTCGGCTGATGTCGCACGTGATGATTTTCTCGTAAGTGTCTATGTAGGAAAAGACGTAGGCTTTTACAGCGATGAGTATTTTGCCGAGGATAGTGATAGCGACCTCGACTTCGATGATGAAGACGAGTAAGCAACGCTTCCCTGTAGCTATCTATCCTCAATCTTCCAGAAGGCCGCGTCGCATCGCATATTTGACCAGTTCGGCGCGGCTATGCAAATTCAGTTTATCCATGACGTGAGTGCGGTGCGTGTCTACTGTCTTGGGACTGATGACGAGTTTTTCGGCAATCTGGTTATTCGTAAATCCCTCTGCCACAAGTTTCAAAATTTCGCGTTCGCGCTCTGTTAAACTGCTGTAACTATCCTTCTCCTCACCTGTACGCACCCGTTGCAGATAGTCGCCGACCATCACCGATTGAGCCATCGGTGAGAGATAAAATTGTCCGCTCTGGATGATGCGCAAGGCAGATATAAGGTCGGTATCCGCAGCTTCTTTCAGCATGTAACCAGCGGCTCCTGCTCGCAGGGCTTGAAACACGTACTCGTCGTTTTCGTGCATGGTCAGCACAAGCACTTTCGTTTCTGGAAGCATCCGCTTTATCTGACGTGTGGCATCTATACCGTTCATGTCTGGCATGGTGATGTCCATAAGCACAACATCGGGTTGAAGACGTTGCACCTCTGCAATGGCCTGTCGCCCATCCTGTGCCTCTCCAACAACTTCCATATCCGGTTGTGCGTTCAGCATCATGCGTAGTCCTGCGCGGAGTATAGTATGATCGTCCGCGAGCAATATACGTATTTTTTGCACTCTCTATCCTCGACAATCTGCTGATTTTCTAATCATTGCATGTAACATAGTTCTGCACTGTCTGATACTGTTCTATCTAACTACAATATAGGCGTGGGACTCGTCTGGTCTGTCTGATTTTCCTTGATTGCCTCATCTTGTTCCTCAGCTAATTGAGAATGAGGTGTGTGCAAAGGAATAGCTACGTGTACGGTTGTTCCACCATTGAGCCTAGAATTGATGGTTAGTGTGCCATTGAGCAAAAGGGCGCGTTCCTGCATTCCTACTAGCCCAAGTCCTCGCTCTCTATCAGTGGTTTTCTGTAATTCTTCGATATCGAAGCCCTGCCCATCATCGGTAATAGTGGCATATACAGCGTCAGCCGCTTCGCGCAGGTGAATGGTGACATGATGTGCCTGAGCGTGTTTGGCAATGTTGGTCAGCGACTCCTGTACGACGCGATACAGGGCCGTCTCCATCTCCGGGGAAAGGCGGTCTTTGAAGCCGATTGCCTGAAAATCGACCTGAATGGAAGATTTTTGCTGATATTCTTTAACGTACCAGCGCAGGGCAGGAAGAAGTCCCAGGTCATCGAGTGCGCTTGGACGCAGATCAATGCTCAGATTACGAATAGCACGTAGCGTTTGATGAGCTAATGCGCGTGTCTCCGCGATGCGTTCACGTCCCTCCGGTGTCGTCGTTGTCTCTTCCAGAACCGCGAGGCTGATGAGGAGCGAGGTGAGTACCTGGGATGTTTCATCGTGTAGCTCTCGTGCGATACGCTTGCGTTCTTGCTCTTGAGCATTGATGATCTGTGTCGCACGCATTTTATTAGCGTCGTCGATAGCCTCCAACATCATGTTGAGCGTTCCGGCAAGCTGGTCTGCCGCCGGGTCTACGCCAGTTAAGGGGGCGCGTACCGAAC
>DAIQNC010000671.1:0-2248 GCA_036788655.1 Ktedonobacteraceae bacterium | reverse complement strand
ACCTTGTTTCACCTTTGTGCATTCCTGGTATTTTGTGCAATTATACCATGCGATTTTTTGCTTGTCAAGTAGTCTGAGCAAATAGGCGGAAATTTGGTTTTCTCAGTAATCATCCCTTGACAACCCCTGCTATGGATGGTACATTGAATATATGTGCAATTTAGAAATTTTGTGCATAGCTTCGCGTCGTTGTATTTTGCATCATCGTATGGATATTCAAGGAGCATGTTCTATGTCTGAGCAAGCACCGAGCCTCTCTCCGTCGCAACTCCGTGAGCTACTCGCCACCATGTATCGTATACGCGCATTCGAGGAAAAAGTAGACGAATTATTTATGCGTGGGGAAGTTCACGGTACAACGCATCTTTCCATTGGAGAAGAGGCTACTGCGGCAGGGTCAATTGCAGCACTTCGTAGTGATGACTATATCACCAGTACACATCGTGGGCATGGGCATTGTATCGCAAAGGGAGCAGACCTCAACTTGATGGTTGCAGAACTCCTGGGTAAGGAAACGGGATACTGTCGTGGACGCGGTGGCTCCATGCATATCGCGGACGTAAAGGCTGGAAATCTTGGGGCAAATGGTGTTGTAGGTGGCGGCATTCCTATAGCCACAGGTGTCGGTATCAGTATGAAAATGCAGCATCTGGATCGTGTGTGCCTGTGCTTTTTCGGTGACGGAGCGGCAAATGAAGGCACATTTCACGAGTCCCTCAATCTAGCCGCAACCTGGGATTTGCCCGTTATCTTCCTCTGTGAGAACAATCAATATGGTATGTCGATGTCAACACGACGAGCGATGAGAAATGAGACCATTGCACAGCGCGGTCATGCGTATGGAATGCCGGGCGAGCTTGTTGATGGCAATGATGTTCTCGCAGTGTATAACGCGGTGAGCAAGGCTGCCGAACGCGCTCGTTCAGGTCATGGTCCTAGCTTAATAGAGAGCAGAACGTATCGTTACAAAGGGCATTCTAAGAGTGACCAGAACCGCTATCGCACACGTGAAGAAATTCGAGAATGGCAGCAGCGTGACCCGATACAACGATTTTCTGCTCTGCTCGTTGCTCAACAGGTCATGACCCAGGAAGAGGTGGCACAGGAAGAAGCTACCGCCTACAAAGCTATCGAGGATGCTTACCAGTTTGCTCTTTCCAGTCCCGAACCAGACCCCGACGCACTATTAGAAGGAGTATACGCATGACTATCTCACAGACAGAAGCAACTATTTCGAGCGTAGTTGCAACCCCGACGTTTCAGGAAATGACCTATGCGGAAGCGGTACGTGCGGCGTTACGAGAAGAGATGTTGAAGGATGAGCGTGTCTTTCTGATGGGTGAGGATATTGGTCTGTATGGTGGAGCCTTCGGTGTGACACGTGGTCTCCTCGAAGAATTTGGCGAAGAGCGGATACGTGATACGCCCATTTCCGAAGCTGTCATCGCAGGTAGTGCAATTGGTGCAGCTCTGACTGGAATGCGTCCCGTTGCAGAATTTCAGTTCAGCGATTTCATGGCAATCAGTCTGGATCAGATTGTCAATCAGGCAGCGAAGATACGTTTCATGTTTGGTGGTAAGGCTGAGGTTCCGCTTGTCTATCGTGCGCCCCTCGGTTCTGGCACGGGGGCTGCCGCACAGCATTCGCAGAGCCTCGAAGCATGGTTTGCTCATGTTCCCGGCCTCAAAGTCGTGCTACCCTCTACTCCTGCCGATGTAAAGGGCTTGCTCATTTCCGCTATCCGAGACCCCAATCCGGTGATTTTCCTGGAGCATAAGGTGCTGTATCGCCAGAAAGGGAGCGTACCTACTGGCGAATATCAGATTCCGCTTGGTCAGGCAGATGTGAAACGACAGGGAAAAGACCTGACCATTATTGCGCTCTCCATCATGGTTCCACGCGCCCTCGCTGCCGCCGAGCGTCTGGCAAAAGAGGGCATCGAAGCAGAGGTAATCGACCCTCGCACATTGCGTCCACTGGATGAAGAGACGCTGGTGAACTCGGTGCGTAAAACGGGTCATGTGTTGATTGTCCACGAGGCAGTTCAGACAGGTGGCTTTGGTGGTGAGATTGCGGCACGGCTCGCGGCTAGCAAGGCATTTTACTATCTCGATGCTCCTATTATGCGTTTAGGTGGAGCAGAAGTTCCCATTCCCTATAATCCCGTACTTGAAAAACGCGCTACTCCGCAAGAGGAAGACATCTATCAGGCGGCTCTCCGTTTACTGCAACCGCAGACTTTGTAGG
>DAIQNC010000670.1:0-2253 GCA_036788655.1 Ktedonobacteraceae bacterium | reverse complement strand
GAGACACTCTATGCCTTGCTCATGAGCAAGGTTCAGCAAATGATGAAGTTGTGCATCGTCGAGAATAGCACATATGAGCAACAGCGCATCGGCTCCCCACGCACGTGCCTCGTACACCTGATACTCGTCGATGATGAAATCTTTTCGTAATACTGGAATGGACACTGCGTGTTTAATCGCGGTGAGATATTCCGGTGAGCCGAGGAAGAAATGTGGCTCCGTCAGTACGGAAATCACAGATGCACCACTTGCCTCATACGTTCGCGCAATCTGCACCGGGTTGAGGTCAGGCGCGAGCATTCCCTTTGAGGGCGATGCACGTTTGACTTCGGCGATGAGATGAACGCGAGAACGCGGCGTGAATGCATTCAAAAAGCTGCGTGGTGCAGGTTGTGACATAGCACGTACACGCATCTCTTCTAACGAGCATTCGCGTTTGCGTTGTTCGAGGTCTTGTCGCGTTTGTGTCACGATACGGTCAAGAAACATGGTATTTCCCTTATGAATGAAGCGATGCAGGGGCTTGCATACAGGCGATAACATCTTCTAATTTCTGTTGAGCCTTCCCCTCTCGCAGTGTTGCACGAGCCAGCTTTACCCCGTCAGCAAGCGAATCGACCTGCTCATTGGCAAGGAGCGCGGCTCCGGCATTGAGGCAAAGCATGTCACTTGCAGGCGTGGCAAGATAATCGCTGAGAATTTCACGAAGTATAGCGGCGTTTTGAGCAGGGTCGCCACCTTGAAAAACTTCGCGGTTTGTCACACTCGTAAGTCCTACCTCTTCAGGAGTAATGGTATATTCACGTAACTCCTTGCCCTTTCGTACTTCACAGATGCGTGTAGGTGCGCTCAATGAGAGTTCGTCGATGCCATCTTCGCCGTGTACAATGAGTGCGTGTTGACAACCGAGATGGAGTAGCACTTCGCCCATTTTGCGAAGCAACGAACCATCTGCGACACCGAGAACTTGATAGCGTGTATGTGCAGGATTGGTCAAAGGGCCGAGGATATTGAAGACGGTGCGGATGCCGATTTCGCGGCGTGTCGGACCAACATGCTTCATTGCTGGATGATAGGCCGGGGCAAACATGAAACCAAATCCAACATTTTGTACGCAACGCGCCACCTGCTCTGGCCCCAGGTCGATTTTCGCTCCTAAAGCTTCAAGTACGTCGGCACTGCCACAGCGACTTGTTGCCGAACGGTTGCCATGTTTTGCTACTGATGCACCTGCCGCCGCCGCGACAATGCCTGCCGCCGTCGAGACATTGAACGTGCCGGAACCATCGCCGCCTGTACCGCATGTATCCAGCGCATGATGAGCAACAGAATCGTTCAAATGGACATGAACAGCCTTCTCGCGCATCACTCGCGCCATTCCTGCAATCTCCTCTACCGTCTCTGCACCAGGACGTAGACGCAAGACGGTGAGGAATGCACCCAGTTGTGATGGAGTCGCAGTTCCTGTCATCATTTCTTCCATGACCTCTTCGGCCTCGGCCTCGCTCAGCGTCGCACCTGCCGCGACATGGATAATAGCATCTCGAATCATTGTTCTCTCCTCTCCTACCCGGCATTCTTATTCAAGAAATTACGGAGCAGGTCTTTTCCAACAGGGGTCATAATCGACTCAGGGTGAAACTGTACACCTTCGACAGGATAGTAACGGTGGCGAAGACCCATGATGAGGCCATCGTCCGTTTCGGCGGTAATCTCCAGCACATCGGGCAGTGTCTCTCGTTCGACAATGAGACTGTGATAGCGATTTGCAGGAAATGGTTCGGGCAGGTTACGGAAGACGCCTTCGTTGCTGTGATGCATGAGCGAGGTCTTGCCATGCACTGGTTCAGGGGCGCGAATAACTCGTCCGCCATACACTTGCCCTATAGCTTGATGACCGAGGCAGACGCCAAGCGTGGGAATGTGCGAGCCAAATTGTTCGATGACTGCACACGAAAGTCCTGCCTCGTTCGGTGTACAGGGGCCGGGCGAAACAACGATATGGTCAGGTTGCATCGCCTCAATGTCGTCGAGCGTTATCTGGTCATTGCGGTGAACCCGTACATTTGCTCCCAGTTCCATCAGGTACTGGTAGAGGTTGTAGGTAAAACTATCGTAGTTGTCGAGTAATAGTAACATATCAGTGTCTCCCCGTCAGTTCGACATCGGGACGCGCATTTCGTATCAATTGTGCCATATGTTCTGCTTCATCAAGTGCGCGGAGCAAGGCACGGGCTTTATTTAAGCTTTCGT
>DAIQNC010000669.1:1480-2259 GCA_036788655.1 Ktedonobacteraceae bacterium | reverse complement strand
CATTGTCAATAGCCGAGATATGGTCGGCATCTACCGCATGGCGCAAGCCAAAGGTGTAGGCAATAACGGCGAGTCCAAGCAAGTATGGTGTGCGAGAGAATGCAACAAACGCGAGAACCCACGCAACGATATTGAGTGCAATGAGAAATGTGTAGATGCTGACAACTTTGCCACGCACATCGCTCGAACTATCATTAAATACACGTGTGATCGCCGACATGCCGAAGCTATTGGCATTGCTGCTCATGGAAACCTCCTCAAGGCGCACAAATGCGCGGGTAAGAGTATCAATGGGTAGTAAAGATGGCTCATTATTGATGTTGTTCTATGGAAAGTATAACAGCAAAAAAACGTAATTGCAAATTTTTTGCATTTGCTTATGGGATTCTAAGAAATAAACTGCTTGCTTGAAGTACATTACCATTATGAGCTTTTCAAAGTGGACTACTTGCTATTTGCTCTCAGATGTGTTGAAATCACAGGGAGAAGTGGTAGCGATACTGCTTCGCATTACGAAAAGGTAGGAAAAAGATTATGCTTACTGCAAACATTGAGTTTCGGTCAGATTCAGAACAGCATCTCAGCGAGATTGAACATAATCTCAAGAGCATTCACCATATTAAGGTCGATTTAATTAAGCCGCTTGATCAACAGGCTCCTGCACTCATTACGATAGACATTCATCGTGGTGGCGAGGAAACGGCACACGCTATCGCACAGGTTCTTTATGATAGTCTCCATACCAATGTTACTACTCAGAATCAGAAGCAGATTTTTCT
>DAIQNC010000669.1:0-1470 GCA_036788655.1 Ktedonobacteraceae bacterium | reverse complement strand
GTCGATATCGAGCCTCTGAATGTCCAACAAATAACGAATGTGCTTCTTGGTGCTGAGGCAGGGCTATAACAGAAACGAGCAAGGGGCATTACAGGTATGGCTTTGACACCCACTGATAGTTTTGTACAGGCGAACGGACTACGTTTTCACTATCGACGCTGGACACCTGAATATCCTTCATCCTCACTTGTGCCTTTACTGCTTGTACACGGTCTGGCATCTTCGGCACATATTTGGAACTTTGTCGCGCCTCTCTTTGCGAATGCTGGTTTTGTGACGACTGCTATCGACCAGCGTGGTCATGGTGAAAGCGACAAGCCAGATACGGGCTATGATTTTGCTACGATTGTCGAGGACGATGCGGCTATCATACGCGATTTGTCTCTCACAAAACCAGCACTTATCGGTCACTCGTGGGGAGCATCGGTTGTGTTGCAATTTGCGGCAACATATCCTGAGCAAGTATCGGCAGTTGTGCTTGTCGATGGGGGAACAAATCAGCTTTCGGCGCGAACTGGTTGGACGCGAGAAGAGGCAATGAAAGCACTTGCGCCACCTCGTTTTGCCGGGACGCCACGAGGTGTATTTTTGTCGCGTATCCAGAGTGGCCCTCTTGGTCAGCAGTGGACACCCGAACTGGAAGATATTATGCTGCACATTGTGCAATTGAGAGAAGATGATACTGTCGCGCCTCGCCTCGACTTCGATAATCATCTCAAGATTGTCAGCGCGATGTGGGATCAACCGACATTCGACCTTTACAGACAGGTACACTGCCCGATACTCATCATTGTTGCTGAACAGGAAGCGACGAACGAACAAATGCGTTCCATGCAACAGGCGCGAAATGAAGGTTTGGCACGTATTCAATCGCTCAACTCCAATGCCACCATCATTCGGATGCCCAACACTATTCACGACATTCCTTTGCAGCGTCCACAGGAACTCTTCGAGACGATTACACAAACAAGTCCTGTCAAGGAAGCTCTAGGGTTATAAGAGTTACCAGTATCAGTAAAAAACAGTCTAAATAGGTGTTTAGTCAATGGATGGATAAAACACATCCATTGACGTACCAGATTGCGATGGAAGAGACTGTTATGCAACTTACCCTATTACAACATATTTCTACCGCGCTACCAGGACGCTTTATGCCGCTTCTGGTAGGCGTGATAGCATGTCTGCTTACCTATGTTTTAACCTTTGGAGTCATCGCGCTATGCCGCAAAGTGGGTTGGGTTGAGAAGCCTGTCGAGGGTAAAATTCACACTCGTTCGCTTCCTCGTATTGGCGGAGTGGCAATATTTATTTCGTTTCTCATCGTGTCACTTGTCCTGTATGCTCCTTTCCTCACGACACAACAGACACAGGTTGAAGTAATTTTTGGTAATACCTATCCAAAAGAGCTGGTCATTTATACTCTCTTTATGCTTGCTTCACTGCTTATCGTTGCCGTTCATGTCTATGATG
>DAIQNC010000668.1:0-2260 GCA_036788655.1 Ktedonobacteraceae bacterium | reverse complement strand
ACCCGATGCAATCATACTGTTGGTGGTCAGCATTGCGTCAGGCCGATTTGCCGAAGTCAGCATCTTCATTGCAGTAACATAACCCGTCTCGATACGCGGCTGTATAAACTTCACATGCTCCGTTTGCGATGAAAGGTCATGCGCCTGTAACGCCTTCTCATATCCCCTGTGACGCTCGCGTCCCGTCGTACTCATCTCGCCACACAAAGCAGCAATGCTACGATACCCGTTTTCAAGTAAGTGCATGGTGAGTCGATAACCAGCATCGACATTATCGAGCAGCACCGCATCGACATCAGCATTGCCCACAGAACGATCAACAATGACTATAGGAAAGCTAAAATCAGGTACAGAGAAATTGTTGGCGGTCTGCCGCGTTGGTGAGAAGATGACACCTGCAACATTCTCATCATGCATCAGGTTCAGATAGATGCTCTCCTTCTCAGGATTTTCGTCCGTGTTGCACAACAGTAGACTATACCCTTGCTCATACGCCATATCCTCAACGGCTCGACTGATAGAGGTAAAAAACGGATTGCGTATATCCGAAACAATCAGGCCAATCGTGTTGGAATGTTGCGAACGTAGGCTACGAGCCAGCAGATTCGGCCTGTAGTCCAATCGCGCCACCGCTTCCATCACACGCTCGCGTACCTCTTGACGTACATGTACCCCATTAGTAAGCACACGCGATACCGTAGCCGTCGATACTCCTGCCGCTTTCGCAACATCTTTTATACTCGCCATTCCTGCCTTGTCTTTCTATTAGTTCGACCCTGGATATTTTGTAATCGTTTCATTCAAGTATACCATAATATTACAAAATATACTACGGTTACTGAAAACGATTTTACTACTTTCATCATAAATTTTACCCCCATTATAATATATTTTTCAGTTAATAACGACTATACGCGCTTCTCATATTTGCTATTAAAAAGACTTGACAAACTATATTGTAATCGTTTACAATTCTTACAACGACGAAATGGTACAGCGTAACGATGAAGTTTCCCTGGCGAAGATGTTGGAGACAACGATGATTACGATTAACGAACGGCAGATTCGTCTGCATTCACAGGCCACCTCGAAGGTCGAGGCTATTCAACAGGTAGGGCAACTCCTTGTTGATAGTGGTTGCATCGAAGCAGGTTATGTTACCAGTATGTTGGGGCGCGAGAAGGTGGCAAACACCTATCTTGGCAATGGTATTACTATTCCTCATGGTCTTCCCGAAAACCGCGATTTGATCAAGCGCACAGGCATCGCGGTAGTACAATCTCCCACTGGCGTTCCCTGGAATGCAGATGAAACGGCACAACTCATCGTGGGTATCGCCGCCAAATCTGATGAGCATATCGAGGTTTTACGTCGGCTCACTCGTGTACTGGGTGATAAAGAACTCGTCGCAAAGCTCACGCAGACGAACGATGTAAGCGATATTATCGAAGCTCTCACAGGCGAGCGACCAGCAGCACCTGCCCCACAGATTGCCGATTATCTCCAGTATTTTGATACCGTAGTGCGTAACAAAACGGGCTTACATGCACGTCCCGCCAGCGTCTTTGTTGACCTTGCGAAGGGCTTTCAATCCGACATTCGTGTGCGTTACGGCGATACAGTAGCCAATGGCAAAAGTCTCCTTGAACTGTTACAACTCGGTGCCGGTTCCGGTGCAGCTATCCGCGTCTCCGCTCAGGGCCAGGACGCCACTAACGCCTTGAACGCGCTCCATACCGCCATCGACAAAGGCCTTGATGACGAGCCAGAACAAGCCATGCCCACAACGTCAGCATTCAATACACAGCAACGCTGGACTCCTCAACATCTTGGCGCAACAATCAGCGGCGTTGGCGCATCCGATGGACTCGCCATTGGCCCCACACGCCAGTATCATTCACAACCCATCGTTGTGCAGGATGCTCCTGGTGACAAGATGGTTGAAGGTAATCGTTTTCAAAACGCACTCGATGCGGCTCAAGGTGAACTCTCTCGACTCTATGAAAGCGTCAAAGAGCGTCTCGGCACAGGCAAGGCGGCAATTTTCCGCGTTCATGCCGAACTTCTGAATGATGCCTCGCTCATCCAGCAAACAGTTGTACGCATCTATCAGGGACATAGTGCTGCGTGGTCATGGCAAGAAGTGATTAACGAGCGTGTGGCTCAGATGCGAGCCATCGACGACCCCATTATTGCCGGACGTGCCGTTGACCTGAGCGACGTGGGGCAGCGTGTGCTACGTTTCCTCACAGGCGCAACC
>DAIQNC010000667.1:0-2263 GCA_036788655.1 Ktedonobacteraceae bacterium | reverse complement strand
AGAATTGTTCCAACACCTCCACCCACGACAGAGGCAATGGGGCCGAAAAGTTGCGCAACAACTCCCGACTCGAAGCCGCCAAGTTCGTTCGAGGCTCCGATGAAGAGACTGTTGACGGCTCCAACACGCCCCCGCATCTCGTTCGGTGTGCGTGTCATCAACAGGGTGCTACGGATGACGACGCTGATATTGTCGAAGCCGCCGAGCAGGAAAAGCATAGTCAGCGAGAGCCAGAAGAAGTGCGAGAGGCCGAAGATAATCGTTGCCGCGCCAAACCCTACAACGGCAAGCAGTAGTGTCCATCCTGCACGTTTGAAGGGTGGAGCATAGGCCAGCGAGAACGCGACACAGATGGCTCCCACCGATGGCGCGGTTCGCAACCATCCTAGACCAGCCGCCCCGACATGCAATATATCTTTCGCAAAGATGGGAAGCAGCGTCGTCGCTCCACCGAGCAATACAGCGAAGAGATCGAGCGTGATGGCTGCCAGAATAATCTGTGTACGCCCCAGAAAGCGCAATCCTTCTCCCAGTGCGCGTAATGTCGTCCCCTCTTTCGGTGCGACCTGTAGCTGACGTACACGTATCCGCAGCAACAGAAGCAAGAACAGCAGGTTTGTTCCCACATTGAGCGCATAGACAAGAACGGCACTGTGCATGAGCGCGATAAGCATACCACTGAACGCGGGGCCAAGCACGGCGGCAAGCTGCCACGTACTGCTCGACCATGTAGCCGCACTCCCGAAGGCGTAGTCAGGAATGGTCTGCGGTGTCATCGCCGAACTTGCGGGGCTATAGAACGCCGTTGCCAGACCAATGCAGAACAGGCAGACGTATATAAGCACGAGTGGGCCACGAAACAACGAGAGCAATGTGAGGCCAAGCGCACTCAATGCAACCATCGCTAACCCGATAAGCATGATATGCTTCCGATTGTAGCGATCCGCGATATGACCTGCTGGCAGCGAAAATAACAGAATAGGTGTCACCTGCGCTAATCCGACAAAGCCCAGTATCAGTGCCGAGCCTGTACGGTTGTAGAGTTCCCAGCCAATTGCCACATTGATCATCTGCTCACCCAGCGAGGCAAAAAATGTCCCGATGAGCAAAAGGCGGAAATCGAGAAATTGCAGGGCGAGATAGGGGCTACGTCTCTCTTCAATGGATGGTAATGGTCTTGTAGAAAGATTTGATGACGGTTTATCCTGATTGGTACTTCCGGTGCTATTCGTACTGTTTGTGCTACTCACGAAGATTCCTGACTGAATACATGCCGATTGTTTTCTCTCTACATCATAACACATCACGCTTCGTAGACCCCTGATTTATCGATGGGGCCGGACAAGGCGACTCTATCGATAAATCGGGGGTCTACGAACACAAGCAATCCAGCGTGTTAACCAGTGAAGGGTATAAATGGCGCAGACGTTAGATGCGCCCGTATTCAACAATGTGAGGCACTATCATGAACAACATGCTCATGGGCAACAATCTGGGGAATAGCCGCATTTCATCGCGTTATGCATGGGTGACGGGACTGCGTGGCATCATCGCTATCCTGTTCGGACTGGCAGTGATCATCTTCCCCATCTCGGCAATCATCGTTCTCGTCTATCTGTTCGGTGCGTATGCGCTGGTCGATGGTATCGTCGCCATTGTCGTCTCTCTGGAAGAGCGACGCGGTTTCCGACGCTGGTGGCTACTCCTCATCGAAGGTCTCATTGGCGTGATCATCGGCATTCTGACCTTCGTTTCACCTATTGGGACAGCCTTTGCATTGCTGCTATTCATTGCGGCATGGGCAGTTATTACAGGTATCGTCGAAATAGTGTCAGCATTCTCAGTACGAACATCAGTCGCGCAAGAGTGGGCATTGGGTATTGGTGGTGCGCTCTCTCTGCTGCTCGGCATTCTGCTCTTCTTGCGTCCAGGTGCTGGCATCTTCACTATCGTTCTGCTCATCGGCTTCTACGCCATCATGTTCGGCGTACTGCTACTTGTGCGAGCATTTCAGTTGCGCTCAGGCCATCTAACATACCGATAAATCTGTAGGGGCGTTATTCTATAACGCCCTGGTCGTCCATTCCTGTACATTTGCCATTCCTGATAAACGTTTGAGGATAGGTGACCAGGGCGTTATAGAATAACGCCCCTACAGATATCCTTTGACATCTCTGCGTACTTTCGCTATTATCAGAGGGACATATTTTTAGTTCTTTATCCTCCGGGTGATGTAGAGGTGCAATTCATTGCACCCGTATGC
>DAIQNC010000666.1:2007-2289 GCA_036788655.1 Ktedonobacteraceae bacterium | reverse complement strand
ATGTACTTATACATGACTTTGTCGCTATCGCTCCACAATGGGTCTCTGCCTGTCTACAAGCAAAAGGGCTTTCGTCAGAGCATCCGGCGGAAGAATGGGCTGTTGGCCCATGGCCTGTCCTCAAGACGTTGAGCCAGCTTCGGCAATCAATCGTTGATATCGAGTCAGCAGGACATCCGCAAATATCTGGGCCTGTCACCACACGCCCTGACGGACAGGTAATTGCACAGATATTTCCACAAACTCTGTATGACCGTATCTTATTCACTGGTGTCACGGCTG
>DAIQNC010000666.1:0-1979 GCA_036788655.1 Ktedonobacteraceae bacterium | reverse complement strand
AGTCACGAAAGAGGGATTAGTAGAGACACAGGCCGTTGCCTACCGCGATGCTGCACACGCTGGCAAGGTTGCGCTTGTACTCGCGGCTGGTAATGTCTCCAGCATCGCACCGCTTGATATCCTCTATAAATTGTTTGTCGAGGATCAGGTAGTCATCCTCAAAACCAACCCAGTGAACGAGTATCTTGGGCCACTTATCGAAGAAGGCTTCCGTGTCCTTATCCAGGGTGGTTTCTTGCGCGTCGTCTACGGTGGTGCTAGCGAGGGTGCGTATCTCTGCAACCATGATGGTGTTGACGAAATTCATATTACTGGTTCAGATAAGACCTTCAATGCTATCGTTTTCGGTACAGGGTCAGAAGGGGAAGCACGCAGAAAGCGTAATGAGCCACTTTTATACAAACGGGTTACGGGCGAGTTAGGCAATGTGAGTCCGGTCATCGTCGTTCCCGGAGCATGGAGCGACAAAGATATTGCTTATCATGCCGAGCATATCGTGACAATGCTCACCACAAATGCAGGATTCAACTGCAACGCAACACGGGTCATTATAACGCACAAGTCGTGGCCTCAGAGTGAACAACTATTACAGCAAATTCGCAAAGTCCTCAAACAAGTTCCTGTTCGTGACTCCTACTATCCTGGCGCACAAGATCGCCAGAAGGCATTCGTAGCCCAACATCCTGACGCAGAGCAGATAGGCGTTGCACATAGCCAGCAACTTCCCTGGACACTTATAGCGGATGTCGATGCAACAAATGAAGATGATATCTGTTTCACCACCGAAGCATTCTGTGGTTTGTTCGCGGAAACGGCTCTCGATGCGCCCGATACAGCGACATATGTTGATAAGGCCGTTACATTCGCTAATGAGACGTTATGGGGAACATTGAATGCAACTATCATCGTATCGCCCTCATCGCTGAAAGATGCGAATGTCGCGGACGCAATAGAGCGAGCCGTTGCCAATTTGCGCTATGGGACAGTAGGCATCAACTACTGGGCTGGCATTGGGTTTGCACTTGGCACAACCACCTGGGGAGCCTTTCCGGGTCACTCACTTGATGATATTCAATCGGGAACGGGCGTCGTTCATAATACATTAATGTTCGACAAACCTCAGAAAAGCGTTATTCGCGCCCCGTTTCGTATCACTCCAACACCCATCTGGTTTGTCACACAGGGTCGCAAGGCCGATAAGGTTTTTCCGCTCATCGTCGATTTAGAGGTATCACCTTCACCACTCAAACTACCTGCAATTCTGTGGGCAGCAATCGTAGGTTAGTCAATCCTGTAGAGTTAAGAAAATTTGGAACGTTGATATGTTAACGATTCTCTATTCTCCTCATATGACAAGCGTTGATAATGAGGCAGGAAAAGCTTCAGGTCATGCTGATGTGCCGCTTTCCACTGCTGGTCGGCAACAGGCACAGGAGCTTGGACAGCACTACACGGCAAAGTCATTTGACGCCATATTCAGTTCCGACTTGCAACGCGCAACAACAACCTGCGCGATAGCATTCGCACGGAGTAAAGTACCTGTGATACTGGATGCCAGACTCCGTGAATGCGATTATGGCACAATGACGCAATTTCCACGTTCTCAGGTGGAAGAGGAGTTTATGAATCGTATTACAGAACCGTTTCCTGGCGGTGAAAGCATCTTGATGGTCGCGCAAAGAGTAGGTGACTTTTTGCGCGATGTCTTGCGTGAGTACGACGACAAAACGGTTGTAGTGATTGGACATCGTGCCACACGCTACGGGCTTGAATATTGGTGTGGGGATACATCGCTTGAGGAGATTGTGAGCAGTACATGGGAGTGGCGAGATATCCCAATCTGGCAATATGAACTGCAAGCAGAAGACCTTGCCTAAGAGGGTATCATAATTTCCATGAGTACATATCAGACTGACTCTCGTATCGACGAATACATTCAGACGCTCCCTGCCTGGCAGCAGGAGATTTGCCGCCAGGTG
>DAIQNC010000665.1:229-2304 GCA_036788655.1 Ktedonobacteraceae bacterium | reverse complement strand
CACGATGACAAAATAAGAGCAGTAGAAACAAAGCGGCCCCGATGAACGGCAGCAGCAGCATGTGACTCCACATGGCGAGACCTATCACGAGTCCGAAACAGCCATAGAGCAACAACCGTTGAACTGAGACCTTATGCTTCTGATGATCTTCATGAGAACCTGACCCACGTAGGGACCGATTTATCACGTCCGTTGGTACGGGATCGATTGGCCTGGATGGACGTGATAAATCGGTCCCTACGTGGTTACGTTTCTGGGCAGTAAGAGCAAGCCATGTCGCAATCAACAGCGCGAGTGTGCTAAAGAGCATGGCTTCCATTGTTCCACCAACCACCTTGAGTTGACGTACCAGCGTTTCCGTTGAGCCAAAGCACAACAGGAACACGACGAAGAGTGCCATTCCCTTTGTATACAGTAAGCGCGTAAGCCGATACATGGCATAGAAAAAAAGGATATCAATACAGACGAGACCGAGGCGTAATGCGAAGAGTGTTGGGCCAAGTATCCAGAAGAGTGCCGCGCCGATATACGATTCCAGCGACCCTAAATAGCTATTTCCATACAAATAGACAGGATGTCCGCCCAGATAGGCGATGTGGCGTGCCATCAAGCCCATCGTTCCCTCATCGCTATTCGTTGTAGGCCAACCAAGTGCTATCAGGACAAGTCGTATGACACAGGCAGATAGTAATAGAACACCGACGCACAAACTTTGAGTGTCAAAAGAGAGAAGCTTTTTGCTCAAATACAATTTTATGTTCTTCACGATACCCATTTTATTATTGCTGCTCACCAGATGAAATAGACAAATCTGAAATTCGCTCGTATTGTATCAGACGACGTAGCAACGACGAAAGTAGCGAATTTTCCATGTAGTGCCGTGATTTATCACTGGCGTGTACCAGACGCCAACGCCCATACACACCGACGATGATGTACGTTCACAAATAATGGGGACACGGTGCGTGGGGTACGCAGGGTGTAATGATGAAGGTGAACACATTACGATGGGCATGGGCGGTGTGGCGACCAGGGTGTGATGAATCAGACCCCTACACTGTGCTGATGAGCTTGTTTGATGAGTTGGAGTAATCCAGCACAGTGTAGGGGTCTGATTCATCACACCCTGGTAACTCAATGCATCACCCGTTTCTGACTCGTTGCCGCTCAACAACATGCTCCTGAGAAGAGCTTCGATGGCTTCTACTATGTAACTGTGTGTATATAACCCCTGTTATTATAGCCAAGAGGAAGCCCAGAATGATACCGCAAAGAATGAGGAAATCGGGATGGTAAGCACGGCCATAGTTGATAATTTCGTTCAGTGCTGTAGCGAAGAAAATGCCAAAACTCGCACCCGCAAGGCTTGTCAATAACGTGTATCTCGCTCTCAATGCAGTTTTCTGTTGTGTGAGCAAAGCAATAACTGCAAGCATTATAACCGTCATGAGGAAACTAATGAGAAGGAATAGTTGGCTCAATGTGTCTTCTCCTTTTGAAAATGCTCTTTATACTGATTTGTCACGGTTGCCATCCCTGCCCTCTATATATCTCCAATGTCCTCTGGTCGCCCGGCACATAGCTCACCATCGAATAGCTATTTATCCCCGTAAACACCGTCGTCGCCGTTCGTAATGTGACTTTTTGCAACGTACTGTGCTGTATCTGGAAGACGAACGAAGGGGCAGGTTTGCCGCTCGAACAGGCGGTGGCGGAGATGCGGCGATAATCAGGATACTCTTTCAGTTTTTTGAGCAGCGTTTTGTATTCGGGCAGGTGCGTGATGGTCTGTGTGTTGTACTGGAAGTCGCTGACGAGACGGTGCGCGAGGTTCTCCCAACCCTGGAAACGACGCCGTAGATGCGGCTCGAAGACGAGTTCGAGCAGGTGGATGTGTTGCCCGTTCTGTTGACGCTCGACCACTTCCTGCGCCTCGAACAGGCATATCGCCGCCTCGTTCCAGGAGTGCAGATACCAGAGGCGGTCAAGCGAGTGCGCGGGATACGAGGTGTTGTGGACAAGCAGATTGGCGAGACGACCCAGATCGAGCAGGTCGCTCTCAACGGCTTCGTGGT
>DAIQNC010000665.1:0-206 GCA_036788655.1 Ktedonobacteraceae bacterium | reverse complement strand
CAGATTCGTGTAGGCGTCGTAGAGAGAGTTGCGCTCCTCAGCCCCTAAGTCCAGAGCACGCGCGATGTTCTGTACCACGTGGGGCGATGGGTTCAGTCTCTGTCCATTCTCCAGGTGATATATATAGGTACGCGAGAGGCGCACCGCCTGCGCGAGTTGCCCCTGCGACATGCCGCGCTTCTGTCGGTAGTGCGCGATAAGTTGTG
>DAIQNC010000664.1:0-2345 GCA_036788655.1 Ktedonobacteraceae bacterium | reverse complement strand
GAGGAACCGAATTTACGCGGATGATGGCGCACCTTTATCTCTGCGACTCGATAGCCGCGCCAATGTGCCATGACGGGAATGAAGCGGTGAAACTCTCCATAGAGTTTGAGGTGTGGGTCTTCGATAACATCTCGTCGATATGCTTTGAAACCATTGTTGACATCATGCAGATGCACACCTGTTACTTTACCAACAAGCCAGTTGAAGATACGAGAAGGGAATGTTTTCGAGAGTGGATCGAGCCGGGGAAATTTCCAGCCGGAGACGAGATCATAGCCTTCATCCAACTTCGCCAGAAAACTCGGTATCTCTTCGGGGTCGTCTTGCAGGTCTCCATCCATCGTGAATATGATATCCCCACGACAACGGCTAAAACCTGCAACAAGAGCTGGCGTCTTGCTAAAGTTTCTCCTGAATTGAATGACACGTACAACACCCGGATGCTCGTCGTGGAGAGCTTTCAACTCACGAAATGTCCCATCGGTGCTTCCATCGTCTACAAAGATAATCTCATATCGGCTTCCGATACGGTTCAGTTGCGTAGACAACTTGTCATACAGTGTCTGAATACTCTGTTCTTCATTCATCACAGGCACAACAATAGAGATAGCAACCTTCTGTGAAGCATCATAAGGGACTGACGCGACATCGGCCAATTTTTCGGGGACTTCAATTTGCTGCATTCGTACACTTCTCCGCATATAAGACATAAAGATATATCGTTATTTCTCAGAATTGAGACCATTATAACACAATATGTTACATTCGCTCTAGCGAATGGGACTATCTACTACTGCTCTATAGAACGCACGAGCAAAGAAAAAGATACATATTTGCGTAGGATAGTCCCAATTGTTACCTCTCTTGTAATTCAGCAAACAGGTCTGGACGATCAGATGTGAGCGAATCGACGCCTGCGTCAGCGAAACGCTGTAGCTCCTCCAGCGTATTCACCGTCCACAAACCCAGTTTCAAATGATGCTGATGAACGACAGCAAGCATCATCTCTGAAAACAAGTCTTTATCCAGGTTTATCCAATCGACGTGTAGCGATGCCAGTTGGCTCACAAGTATTTCAGCGGCTTGCTCCACTCCTTGCGTATCGTCTGTTTCTGGCTTCCACTGGCGACTAGAAACAATAGCTCCTGTTTGTAGCAATGGTTCAAGCGACTTGATTTGCACGAGCATAGGCCAGTCAAATGAGATGATCAACACTTTATCGAGCATATTTGCAGCACGTACTTCTTGCACAACCGTTTCCGCGATATTGGGATAGCGACTATACGCACCATCGCGTTGAGCAAACTTAATTTCGATGTACACATTAGTACGTCCCTTCGCAAACTTCAACACCTCTTGCAGTGTAGGAATTTTTTGCGTCTGAGGCCAACCATCTCGAAAGCTAAAATGCGCGGCAGCATTCAACGAACGAAGCGTGGCAAAATCGAGATCAAGAACATTGCCCTCGCCATTCGTGAGCCGATCAACGGTATAGTCGTGAAAGATAATCGCGTGTCCATCATGCGACATCTGTACATCACATTCGATAGCATCTATAGGAAGGGTTAACGCAGTACGAAACGCTGTCATCGTATTTTCGGGTGCGAGATGCGAGCCGCCTCGATGCGCCACCCGCTGAACCTTTGATTGCTGGCGATCATGCCCGGTAACATGTCCACTATTCGTCATATAAAAATACCTTTCTTCGGTATGTTACTGTCTTCTCACTCTCATCATATCATGCTCATGCTTGCCCTTTTCGATTACGAACGCCCCTACAGATATGGGGCGTTGTTGTACAATACTCATACATTTATAAGGAGGAACTGGATATGGCATTGACCCTCGGCATGAAGGGAGAGGAAACGACGACGGTGGTACATGAAAATACTGCCGCGTCGGTTGGTGCGGGTGGCGTCGAAGTTTTTGGGACGCCCATGATGATTGCGCTCATGGAAAATGCATCGTGGAAAGCCGTTGCCGATGCGCTCGAACCCGGTTATGTGACCGTAGGAACCATCGTCAACGTGCGTCATCTCGGAGCAACACCGCTCGGTCAACAGGTACGCGCCGTCGCCGAACTCGTCGAGATAAACGGACGTCGTTTGCTCTTCAACGTCGAAGCCTATGATGAGCGGCAAAAAATCGGCGAAGGGCAGCACGAACGCGCGATTGTGCATCTGGAACGATTTATGCAACGACTGGCGTAGGGACCGATATATCACGTCCGCGTAGGCCCAACATTACGACAAAACGGACGTGATACATCGGCACCTATGTTGCGCCTTAAAATTTCGCAAAACTTGCTATTTGTCAAGTAATATGGTATACTTTATGGCGTGAGT
>DAIQNC010000663.1:374-2396 GCA_036788655.1 Ktedonobacteraceae bacterium | reverse complement strand
CGGGAATGAGAACGGGTTGTCCAACCTCGCGGTACTTTTCAGGTAGCGCGGGGTGCTGTGCCGGGAAAGCGCGTGTAGCCCCTTTGCGATGAACACATACGCGCTGAGTCTCTCCATCGACCTTGTACTCCTCCATTTTCGCAATATTATGACATACATCGTAGACCATCGACATATCCTTCGGGCGTGCCTTGCGTCCAAAGACCGATGAGAACGCCTCACGCACTCCATGCATCAGCAACTGGCGATTCGCCCAAGCAAAGTTCGCACCACATGCCATTGCCGAGAGATACGCCTTGCCCAGGTTCGACTGCAATGGCAGACAGGCAAGCTGGCGATCTACCAGATGAAAGCCGAAATCTTGCTGCTTAGACTCTGCAATCTCGATATAGTCCTGAGCAATTTGATGTCCGAAACCCCGGCTGCCACAGTGAATGGTCATCACAACCTGCCCAATCTGTCCGATGCCAAGTGCCTCTGCCGCCTTTTCGTCATAGATATGCTCGACATACTGCACCTCGCAGAAGTGATTGCCAGAACCGAGGCTACCAAGCTGCTTGATGCCGCGCTGTACCGCCTGTCTCATCACAGTATCGGTATCCGCTCCAGCCAGACATCCATGCTCCTCGGTCACTTCCAGGTCTTCGGCAAACCCGTAGCCTTCTTCAATCGCCCACGCCGCACCACGAGTCATCACCGCACGCATCTCCTCGCCTGTCAAGGCTCGCATTCCTGCGCCACCAACACCGGACGGGAGATTCTCAAAGAGGGCATCCGCAAGCTTATCGACCTTCGCACGAATCTGGTCACGTAACAGGTCGGTTGCTAGCAAACGTACACCACAGTTAATATCGAAACCAATGCCGCCAGGGGATACGACGCCATATTCAGCGTTCGTTGCAGCAACTCCACCCACCGGGAAACCATAGCCCCAATGAATATCGGGCATCGCTAATGAATGTCCGACGATGCCGGGAAGCGTCGCTACATTCGCCACCTGTTGTAATGCGTTATCTTTCAATATCTGCTCAATCAGCGCATCATCAGCATAGACCATCCCCGGTACACGCATCTCAGTATTGTAGCGTGTAGGGATTTGCCAGCGATTTAAGTCTACGCGCTCAAGCGGTATTTTGTTCTCACTCATATGCTTTGTTCTCTCTTCTACCTATCTGCGAAATCACTCTTCTCGCCGAAGAGGTATGAATCGCTTACATATTTGAGAATGACACGTCCAATGCCAGAATAAGACTACTCATGTTGCACCTCTTTCAAAATTCCGAAGACATGGGGAAGTACATGCTTTTCAAAAACACAATGAACTAAGGCATACTGCGACAACACATAAAAATGTGTAGTACATGCAGTGCTTGTAATAGGAGTAGAGTTGCGGCTTTTACGCTTCGCGCCTAGATGTCGAAGATGATGGTGGCTCGATATCCACTATCTGTACGGCTCACGCTTGCTTCATGCCAGGTTACGGCCTTGATAGCACTACTGAGCGCGTGTCGTTTCGCATCATAGGGTTCGCCGGATACACGAGCCGTTAGCTGCGTTTCCGTGAGCGAATCTATCTCGAAATCGCATAGCAGCAGATAGTCGGTATCGAACAGGAAGATGAGTTCGTGCAACCACGCGACCAGTAATGAAACAGTATCGTGTGCCTGTACTGTGACAGTTTGACACGTTGTAACTTGTACTTGTTCGGGAGCAACCATGAGACTTTCCATCCCTTGCGCGGCATGTATGAACAAGTCCTTGAGAGTTTCACCGTAAGCGTGGATGCCGACATCGGCAGTGTGGTCGAAGACCTCAAAAGACACGTGTTTCTGCATATAATCGCTGACTCCGTGCTATACAAGCGAAGGGTGTGAGGATACTAAAATTATGGGGATGCATAGCGTGACCCTCGCTTTCTTTTGAGGTGTATTTTGTAGTACATTTACAGAGTACCGAATATTTTGCGATTTGTCAAGTGTTTTATAAATGAATTCCTACCATCAGGAAAAACTACTTCTCTTT
>DAIQNC010000663.1:0-364 GCA_036788655.1 Ktedonobacteraceae bacterium | reverse complement strand
TAGCATATTTGCGTCAGGGAACTGAGGATACGCAATGTGAGGCTCTGTTTGATACCAATATGCAACAGAGGCTATATCATCTTGAAGGGGAAGGTAACGTCCACCACTGCGCCAACCGAGGGCTTGTATGGTAACAGTTAATTCGTTCTCGAAACGAATCGGATCCATAATATGCCAGCGATACATGCCGAAGCGTGTTTGACTGCGATACAATCCATCAGGCTGTATTACTTGCGGAAGTCCTAGAAACGGCGTTGAATAGACTCCATAGTGACCTGCTGGTTGCTCAAAACACCATGCACCGCCGAAGTAGTCCTCCGTTCCTGTACCACAGATAGTCGGAAAATCTGTATCACCGTCCATG
>DAIQNC010000662.1:0-2408 GCA_036788655.1 Ktedonobacteraceae bacterium | reverse complement strand
AGATCGACGAAGTAGCGGCGTACAGCGCGTTGTGTGAGCGGGTCGCGGCTGAGTTGTCCGGGACGCATGTGATTGGCGACGACCTGACGCACGAGTCGCTGGTCCTGTGTACTCATGTCGAGGCGGTGTGTGATGGTCTGCGCAAGTGGAATGCCCATCTGTGGATGACCATAGAAGGTGATTTTGCCATTTTCGTTGATGACTTGCGTGACTGTTTTGCCGATATCATGAAGCAGGGCCGCTATCTTCATTGTGGGCGAGAGCAGTGTGGCGAATTGATAGTATTTTTGCTGCTCGCCCTCTCGAAGAAGAGCCTGTATCTCGCCGAGATCGTTGCATTCATCATTGAATGGTGATGCTTGTAGCTCGTCGGGCGCAAGTTGAAGTGCCTGTGTGAGACGTTCAAGGGCTGCAACGGTTTCCAACGAGTGGTCGAAGACATCCCAGTTATGGAGTCCCGGCTGCTGCATACCTTGTGCGGGAAGTAGTTCTGGTATGAGCGTGGTGAGAAGTCCGTATTCGTCGAGTAGGCGCAGGTGTTCGATGGCTCCCTCTTGTTTCAGAATGTCGTAGAGTTCCGCGTGAATGCGTTCAGGTGCGGCTAATAAAAGGAAAGGAGCGTCGCGTCTGAGCATTTGTCGGGTTGCTTCATCAGGCGTGAGGGCATAGCGAATCATGAAGCGAATGGCACGAAGCAGGCGCAGTGTATCGTGCTTGAAAACACTGTCGTTGACCGCCCGTAAGCAATGGGTGTGCAGGTCATCGGCTCCGTGTAGCGGGTCAATGAGCGGAAGCGTGGAAAGCGTGGAAAGCGCGGTTTCGCTGGAGAAGTGTTGTACAGCATCGGAGAGCGGAACGGCGATAGCATTGATGGTGAAGTCACGTTGTCGCAAGTCATGCTCGATAGTGTTGCCTTGCAGTGGCGCGATGTCAAAAATTTGCTCCTCTCCATCGTGTTTACAGGTGATGCGTCCTGCCTTGACGTTCAAATGTGCATAGGAGCCGCCGAGTCGGTTAGCGAGTTGACGTGCCAGTTCATGTGCGTTTCCTGGTGTTGTGATATCCCAGTCTTTACAGGGGATATCAAGGAGCGCGTTGCGTACCGCACCGCCGACGAGGTATGCCTGTTGTCGCTTCTCAGCGAAGAATGTCTCCGTCTTTTGTAGTAGATGTAGCGTCCACGAATCCAATGCTCTTGTTCGACTTTCGCAGAGATATAAAAGTGTCTTATTTTCATCATAGCATGTATGTCTACTCTGTTCGCTATGCTCTTGTCAGTTGTAACTCACACATGTATAGTAGAGGAAAGAAGTGTGTTACGAGGTAAATATTTATGGGTGATTATTATTGTGTGCGTGTGTGGGAATTAAGAGATGGTACGTCAATAAAGGATGTGGAAGAGTTGGCGCAATCAGGCGTGTTGGAGATGCAACGCTGGATACCGGGGGTAAAACGAGTCTCGTTGGTGCGTCTGCAAGGGGAGCCGCAGCGATACGTGATGACGACGGCCTTCACCGATCTCACTGCCTACACCTATTGGCGACAGGTAGAGGATGAGGCGTCTGATTACTGGGAACGTTTTGCCTCAGTGCAACTACACTGGGAACAACTTTGTTCGCTCATGGCGGAATACGCAGGCGAGCTGGTGATGGATGTGACCCTGTAGGGGCGTAATTCATTACGCCCGTGTGCCACCACGATACGCCGACATGACATGACACGATGTGGCACGACGTGGCACGCCGACACGGGCGTAATGAATTACGCCCCTACAGAGAATGTGATGAGAAATTTGGGTATGTGCAGCATATACATGACTCGAATAGTCTTGTTCTGTGGTACGATGAGAACGCTGAAAATGGTAGATGTGCAATAGATGGGCGAGATTGTTTCCTGTGTTAGAAAGGCAGCATGAGTAATCATAGTAGTTCTATGGAACACACGAGCTATGCTGGACAGAACTATGGCGCGTTGCGCGTGGTTCGGATTCGCCTGCCTGCTGATGCGAAGATGGACCTTCAAGCGCGATACCCTGATGGCTGGCTGCCAGAAGAGGGACTGGTACACCTGCTCACGCGGCGCGAGACGACGATAGGGCGGTCACTCGAAAGTGATATCGTGTTGATGGATCCTACGATCTCGCGCGAACACGCTCGTCTCCTCTACAATGAGCAGGGCTGGCATGTGCAAAATCTTACCTCATCCAACGTGTTGCGCGTCAATGGGCAGCAGTTGGGGAGTGGAGAATGTGTGGTTATTCATCCACAGGATGTACTGGTGCTGGGAAGTACCATGCTACAACTGGTTGCCCCACGCGAACAGGATGACAGGCAGCAAACGCTCCCGTTGCCACAGGTGATACGTAACTCTACGATACTGCCTGCTCTCTCTCCGTTCTCTGCACAACA
>DAIQNC010000661.1:0-2420 GCA_036788655.1 Ktedonobacteraceae bacterium | reverse complement strand
GGAGCTTCTCACCGCCGTCACCGATCCCCGAGTTGATATGGTGGTAGCGGCGACCTCCGGCTTGATTGGCGTCCGCCCCACGCTCGCGGCCATCGAGGCTGGCAAGACGATCGCGCTCGCGAACAAAGAAACGCTGGTGATGGCGGGTCACATTGTGATGGAAGCCGCCCGGAAAGCGAATGTTGCCATTCACCCAATCGATAGCGAGCATAGCGCACTCTGGCAGTGTCTGCGCGGTGAGACGCTAGACTCGGTACGCAAACTGATTATAACGGCCTCTGGTGGCCCATTCCGCCGCTCGACGCTGGCACAGATGCGTTCTGTGACGGTAGAGCAAGCACTGGCGCATCCTACATGGCAGATGGGGCCGAAAATAACGATTGATTCCGCAACGCTGATGAATAAGGCATTAGAGGTCATCGAAGCTCACTGGCTGTTCGACATACCGTATGAAAAGATAGAGGTTGTCGTTCATCCTGAAAGCATCGTCCATTCGATGGTTGAATTCGTCGATGGTTCGATTAAGATGCAAGCCAGCCTTCCCAGTATGCATCTCCCCATCATGAACGCGCTCTTCTACCCACAACGACTAGACGAAACAGGTAGTGGTTTTATTCGTGAGTTACGTTGGCCCGATGTGGCACGTCTCAATTTTGAGGCATTGGATACTACGAAGTTCGCGTGTTTCAAGCTCGCGTTCCTGTCGGGAAATATCGCATTGACAGAGATTGCAGAGCTTATCGAGGCAACGTTAGCGCGTCACGAAGGAATTGCACATCCGACGGTGGAACAGACGTTAGAGGCATGTGCGTGGGCAAGACAGACAACTCAAGACCTCTATCAATCAAAACATGCTGTGTGATGCAGGGTGAGATACTTGTAGAGATAACTCAAGGATATAAGTGCAATATCTTGATGCATAGCCTTGTTAATATAGATAAAGAGATAAAGGAAATGATGGCATGAACTGGTACTTACTTGCGGCAATTCCAGTGTTCGGGTTACTCGTCCTCGTACACGAATTCGGGCATTTCATTACAGCGAAGTGGGCTGGCATTCGTGTCGAAGAATTCGGCTTAGGCTTTCCGCCACGTATCGTCGGATTTCGCAAACGTGCGACCCGTGGATGGGAAGTAGTCTGGTTTGGCGGAAATAACCAGGACGAAGAAGATTACACTGCTGGCAAGCAGAACCCATTTAGCGGCACAAGTGGCGGCGTGAGTACAGGAAGTGCCGCTTCAGATCATACCATCTATTCGCTCAACCTTTTGCCTATCGGTGGCTTTGTGCGAATGGCGATATCAACGATGCCGATGGCAAGTATGATCCTGGAAGTTTCGCCGCGAAACCTGCTGGCAAACGGGTGATCGTCCTCGTCGCAGGTGTTGTCATGAATTTTATTCTCGCAATGATACTTTTTACTGTCGCCTATGGTCTGGGTGAGCCAGTTGTTCCCTCGCAGATAGGGCAGGTAGTAGCAGGAACACCAGCACAGGCGGCTGGTTTACGCCCCAACGACACAATTCTCGCCGTGAATGGGCAGACGGTGAATTCGTTTGACGATGTGGTCGTGGATGTCAATCAAATAACCAGTGCTTACAAGGGAAATGCTGCGACGCTACCCGTGACCTTGCTTGTTCGTCATAGTGGTGAGACGAATACATCTCAGGTGGTAGTCAATGTGCGCTTGCACCCGCCAGCAGGACAGGGGCCAATGGGTATCGTGGCAACGAGCAAAATTAATTACGTCAAGATACCCCTTTGGCAAGCACCATTCAGGGGTATTGCGTACACCTTCCAGGTGACACGCGACTTTTTAGTAGGTATTGGGCAGATGATTGGCGGTGCTATACGTCCACAGATTGCCGGGCCTGTTGGAATCGTGAAAATCACCGGACAGGTGGCGCAGAGCGTTCCGACGATAGGCTGGTGGCCCATACTCAATTTGACGGCGGTTCTGAGCATCAACTTAGCCATTATCAACATATTACCTTTCCCCGCTTTGGACGGTGGACGCATCTTATTGATAATCATTGAGTTGTTGCGCGGCGGAAAACGCTTGAAACCGGAGCGCGAAGGCATCATCAATTTCATCGGTATGGCAATCCTGCTTACACTCATGATTGTTGTCACGGTCAGCGACGTGATGCACTGGGGAAGCTAGCCAGACAGACAGATACTTACAAACAACGTAGAAGGCTTGAGTGGTCATCACTCAAGCCGTTCATTGTGAAATACATGGAGACTCTATCATGCGAAGGAAGACCCGACAGGTACGTGTCGGCAATGTAATGGTTGGTGGCGATGCTCCTATCGCGGTACAATCTATGACGACCACATACACACGTGATGTAAAAAGCACCGTCGAGCAGATTCATCGTCTCGAAGATGTGGGTTGTGAGATTGTGCGTGTTGCTGTG
>DAIQNC010000660.1:0-2432 GCA_036788655.1 Ktedonobacteraceae bacterium | reverse complement strand
ATCGTAGTGTGGAATGCTCGCCAGCGGAGTGTAGGGGTCTTAATTTATTACACCCTGGCTCACCTACCAGCCGTATCCAGTATAATTAGTTACTCTTCATTATCACACCCTGGTAGCCCATCACACCTCTGCCTCGATGTATAATATGCATACATCCGTACAACACAAAGGAGTTTTGATATGGCAGAAACAACGCAGTGGACAATTGATGGGCAACACGGGCGACTCAGCATTCGGGAGTGGCCCAACGAACATGCAAGTTGGCTGGCGGTGCTGGCTCATGGCTACGGCGAGCATATCGGTCGTTATGACCACGTTGCAGATGCACTACGACAGGCTGGCGCGGCGGTGGTCGGGCCTGACCATCAGGGACATGGATTATCAGAGGGCGAACGTGCGGTGATTGAGGACTTCGAGGATGTGATTACCGACCTGCATACAGTGACACAACGTGCTTCAGAAAAGTACAACGGCCTTCCAGTTATCCTCATCGGTCACTCAATGGGCGGCATGATTGCGGCACGTTACGGGCAGAGGTACGGTCACGAACTGGTCGCACTCGTCCTCTCTGGCCCCATGTTTGGCTCGCGTGGGCTGGTAGAGCAACTGCTCACGATGGATCCTATTCCCGATATTCCACTCGACCCGGCTGCTCTGTCACGCGACGCCTCGGTTGGAGCCGCCTATGCGAATGATCCTCTTGTCTGGCATGGCACCTTCAAGCGTCCCATGCTCATAGCCATGAAACGCGAGCTAGACACCATCGAAGCAGGGCCATCATATGGAAGCCTTCCCTTATTGTGGGTTCATGGCGAGATGGATCCGCTTGTTCCGCTTGCCGCCACACGTCCCGTCATTGAACATCTGCGCGGCAACTATTTCGAGGAGCATATTTACCCCGGCGCATTCCACGAAATCTTTAACGAGATTAACCAGACCGAGGTACTAGGTGACGTGGTAGGTTTCGCACAACGTATGCTCGCTGAGAGAACGAAATAATTTGGACATGAGTGGAGTGGAGAAGGGGTGTAATGAATTATGACCCGTACATGGTCGCGTTGGTGGAACGATGCGGAATGGAAACGGAACCGTGATGATGGACGGCGAGAGGCGATGGTGGGCGGTGTGCAGTGGGAAAGGGGTGTAATGAATTATGACCCGTACATTTCAGAGTGCGTCCACGATTTTCGGTTATATATCTTTCCCATTCCGCATCGTTTGAGCAACGCAGCAATGTACGGGTCATAATTCATTACACCCCTTTCCCCACGCACACTGCTCCCCATCCTAAAACCCTCTCACCAACACAGTGTACGGGTCTGATTTATCACACCCCGGTCGCACTTCACACCCTGCTCACCTGCACCTCACGACTCCCTGCTTGCTCTACCTTATCACCGACAGCTTTTGTATCCGTCGGCTTCTCCGTGCGTTTCGGGCGTATGCGACCTGTGACAAAGAGGAAGAATATCAACATCAACGCGGACAGCATGATGTAGACGAACAGGAACGAGGGAAAGGCATAGGCTCCGCTACCTATAGTACCGTTGGCAAGGTAGGGGCCAATGGGCGAAGGCAACAGTTGCAACACGAACGAGCCGTTCCAGATAGCATGTTGTAGCACGGCGTAGAGAATACAGCCGATACCGAGCAGGACGCTGTTATTGCGCCCTTTGCGATGCGTGATGAAGTACCAGCCGAGCGCAACCATCGCAGCTCCGAAGCCGTGCAACAGTCCAGAGGTGCTACGCTGCAAGGCCACATCTACCCAGTCCTGATTCCCCTGACTGATGTAGCCCGATGTCTCGATCAGGTCGAAGCCGATGCCACAACTCAGGCCAAGCACGAACGCCTCTGCTGCGCTCTCGATACGCCCGATCATTGCAATCACCGCCAGTGGCTTGACGCCCTCTTCGACCAGTGGCGCAATGACGGAGACGAGAACGAGCAGGAAGGCGATGTAGCGCGGATCGGATGGAATGGGCGCATTCGGATTGTCGATGGATGAAAGCGAACCCGTCAGCCCAATCGCCTGTGCAGCCACAACCGTCAGTATCAGTTCCGCGATACTGGCAAGAATGATTGCCGAGGTCGCGCCACTGACGATAGCCAGCGTAAAGCGTCGCCAGCGCGTGGGCCATTTCGGGGAGCCACGCAGATGTAGACGACGTACACCAAGCGAGAGAAAGGTCAGCGCAGGTAGAACACCAGCCAGCGCAATCAAGAAGACGGTCAATGGGATATTCGAGATGGCTTGATTATTGGCTCGTAGAATGAGTGCGATAACAATAACGAGAATATACAATCCCAGGAAGAGCCAGTACCAGGGCAGCTTGAATTGCGCCGATGGTCTTCGTGCCAGCGAACGAATGCTATGATAGAGGCCGAAGCCACCACCCGCGAGGCCAGCAAGAGCAAGCGCAGTTAAGAGG
>DAIQNC010000659.1:0-2438 GCA_036788655.1 Ktedonobacteraceae bacterium | reverse complement strand
AACCTCTTCGCTGACATTCTCTCCGACCTGGGCGGTGCGCTCGCTGGCAGTCTCGGTGTTGCTCCAAGTGCTAACCTCAACCCCACGCGACGCTATCCGAGTATGTTCGAGCCAGTACACGGCTCCGCACCCGATATCGCTGGTAAGGGTATCGCTAATCCTATTGGCGCGATATGGAGTGCGGCACTGATGCTCGACTATCTCGGTTTGCATGATGAAGCACATCGGGTGATACATGCTATCGAGGAGACGACAGGCGCAGGGCAAGTGACACCGGATTTGGGCGGCAAGCTCAACACGGAGCAAGTTGGCAATGCGATAATCGCACGAATCACATAATGTCTATTTCATGCGCCACCATAAAATTTTTATGAACGTTAACGGCCCCGAAACTCAGGCGTAAACCGTTTCCAATGGCCCTCAGAGACCACTGAGACTTCGCCATCGATCACGGTGATGGCGGTCTGATCGTCAATTGCATACGTCGGCACCGGCCCCCTGGCGGCCCATTTTTCTGCATTGGTCATGGAATTCTCCGCAAAAGAGGGGTGATCCACGTGCGGAAAGATCGAAAAATCAACCAGTCCCAGTGCTCTATCGTCGCCGACGGGCAGATTACTTGCCGGAGGCTCTCGACAGAACCAGTCGTCGTATGCCTCTCCGAAGTTGGGTGTTACCACCATGCTCCCAGCACTCACCCCCACGTAGACCGTCTTGTGAGAAAGCTTCGGCAACAGGTCTGCCAGTCCCGATTGCCGCATCCAGTAGCACAGATACAGGGAATCGCCGCCGTAAACCAGCAGAGCGTCAGTCCCCTGGACCAGGGGGACCCAATATTCTTCTTTGATGCTGGGAAGAGCGGTCAGCTCCAGTATGCCCAACGACTTCCAACCCATTTCGCACAAAGGGCTGGCGGCTGATCCGCTGATGAACCGGTAGGCCATTGAAGCTCCGCGAGGGCTGGCATACACCGCAGTGGGAATACAGAGGGCGTTGGACTCGGCAATGGGTTTCCCCAGCAGATCAACCAGGGCTTTGTGAATGCTGTCGTTGCTGATGCCATTAGACGTGAGCAGAAATTTCATGATGGTTTCCTTTCCAATCCGATGCGCGAGCGCGACTCGTCTTTTCCGATCAAGCTCTTTAGAACATTTATCTATTCCAAGAGTACCTGATAGACACCTAAATGGCAAGCTGTTTCAGGAGTAAAAGAACGTGTTGTATGAACCACTATGCAGTTTTGATCCATAACCTGTCTGACCTGGCATTGGCTGATAAAGTGCCGGAAAAAGACAAACCGATTGGTAAACTACAGCCTGCTCTGTCTATGAGCGAAAATAAAGTGGTAGACTTACATTAAGATGTAATATGAGGTGACACCAAGAATTATGAATGAGAACCATATTTTTCATTTCAGCAAGCGTATCATCAGATTTATTGTAGGAGCCTTTGCGTTTATAGCCATAAGCAACATTGTGGCGACGATAGTGGGCAGTATATCTCGGCGTAAATTGCAGTCACCTGCAATCCATGCCATCACCGACTACGATACAGCGATGGCGAAGATTGCGAAGATACAGGCGCACGAACAAACGATAAAGCTTCACCCAGGTTGTCAGACAAAGCTACTGACGCACGGACACAAGGTTGAACAGGCGATAGTGTTGATGCACGGCATGACGAGTTGTCCACTTCAATTTGTAGAGTTTGGCAACCTTCTCTTTGAACGTGGCTACAATGTATTCATTCCGCGTATGCCCTACAATGGACACGCCGACTTAAATACAGATGTTCTCAAGTATATTAAGGCGAGAGAGTTGAATGATTGCAGTGCAACAACGATAGACATCGCGCATGGTCTGGGGAAACACGTTACCTATGCCGGACTTTCGGTAGGGGGAGTTATGGCTGCATGGGTTGCACAGTATCGCGCTGATGTCGATACAGCTCTACTCATTTCGCCATCCTTCACGATTGATCCGCGACTGGGTGTCAATGCCAGCAGAATCGTGATGTATTTGCTCTACTTGCTTCCTAACATCATGACGCAACATTTTCGACGCTTTCATGGTTCGTCTTTCGGGTATCGTGGCTTTGCTACTCGTAGCCTTGCCGTCATGATGCGTCTGGGATTCTCCATCTATAACACGGCTCTCAAGTCTAAACCTGCTGTGCAAGAAGTGCTGGTTGTCACTAATGCGTCTGATTCTGCGGTAAATAATGCTATCACGCGGAAACTAGTGAGCAGATGGCAAAAAAAAGGATTGAGGTATTGTGTGCAATATGAGTTTGAGGCCAGTCATCATCTTCCTCACGATCTCATCGGCACACAAACGCCAGGACAACAAACTGCGCTGACCTATCCTGTTTTGCTCGCGCTTATCATGGGGAATCGTAATAATCCGCTACCTTCGTAGTGACCCGATTTATCGATTGGC
>DAIQNC010000658.1:675-2449 GCA_036788655.1 Ktedonobacteraceae bacterium | reverse complement strand
CAGGAAACGCAAGTGGTATTAACGATGCGGCTGCCTGTGTCGTGCTTGCGACAGATGATGCTGTGAAGCAGCACAACTTGAAGCCAATTGCACGTCTCGTTTCGTGGGGTATCGTAGGTGTACCACCGGAAATAATGGGTATCGGGCCGGCTCCTGCCATTCGTCAGGCTTTGAAACGTGCTGATTTGACGCTTGATGCGCTGGATCGCGTGGAGGTGAACGAGGCTTTTTCATCTCAGTATCTCGCGGTAGAGAAAGACCTGGGGCTTGATCGTGAGAAAACCAATGTGAACGGTGGAGCTATCTCTATCGGTCATCCACTGGCAGCGAGTGGCGCACGTATCTCTATCGCACTGATAAACGAGTTGCGTCGTCATAACCTGAAATATGGCGCAGCCGCGCTTTGTATCGGTGGTGGACAGGGTATCGCGGCAATTTACGAGAGCATCGCGTAGAATAATTCTTTGCGCTCTTCATCTGTCATTTTATGAAAGAGGTATTGTATGGCGGCTCGTATTATGGTGATTAATGATACTCAGGAGATACTCGAACTCTTCCGGCTCATATTGGAGCCGGAAGGGTACGAAGTAGCGTTGTACTCATATGCTATTCGAGATATGGCGGATGTAGAGCGCGTCAAGCCAGATTTGATCATCGTCGATTTTTTCTTTAGCGTGGAGCGGCAGGGATGGCAGATGGTGCAGAAGCTCAAGATGAATCGGCCTACAGCATCGATTCCCATTATCATATGTACCGCAGCGGAGCAGTCGGTACGTGATATAGAGGGATATTTGCAAGTAAAGAATATCGCCCTTGTTCCCAAGCCCTTCGATATCGACGACTTGCTGTTAGCAGTGAAACAGGCTCTTAATCCTCAATTTAGTGCAGGTGAATAAAATTCTTGTATCATCTGTCACTTCGCTTTCTCTGCAAAGAATCTTATCATTGCACGTGTTAATGATGATGATAAGGTAATGTACGGCTCTGTAAGATGCTTGACTTTACCCTCTCTGTGCAGTACCATAGACTCGATAGTAACGGATGTTACTACCAATCTTCGATGGAGTGAGGCTCATGCCTGTTGACCACGATGCAGTGCGTTGGCTGCAATTGACATATAAAGTTCCAAGTGAACCTTCTCAGAAGCGCGTCTGGGTGTGGAGACGCTTACAACATCTCGGAGCGTATGCTCTACAGAACTCTGTTTATCTGCTGCCCTTTTCAGAAGAGGTAGAGAAGCAATTTCGCTCACTGGCACATGAGATACATGAAATGGGCGGTGAAGCGAGTCTGTTCGCTGTGACCGCCCTCGATACTGCTGATGAGCAGCGTATTCTACAAACATTGCTTGAAGCACGTAACAGTGAGTACAATACGATTGTGCGTGTATGTGGACATTTTCTTACGAAGGCGTTGAGGGTTGTTGAGTCGCAAGGATGGAACGAGCAGATACACGCGGAGTTTGCCGAGGTTCTGGAGAAAGTGCATGTACTTTTCCGTACCGCGAAGAGACATGACCTGCTTGGAACCTTGACCGCGACACGCCGTGCGACTGCCGCAGAATCGCTTGCCGTGTGTGAGCAGGTGTTTCGTGTTCTGCTGGACAAAGATTACGCAAAGGCACGTCGGCTTCTGGAACTCCACAGCGACCTGCTGGTTGAACGTGGAGAGAATGATCTACTCAACATTGGCTCGTCTCTCGTGAGCGAAGAGGTGGGGGCGCGTCAACGACAGAAAGACATGTAATGGCGTGACAATTAAATTTCACTATCGG
>DAIQNC010000658.1:0-665 GCA_036788655.1 Ktedonobacteraceae bacterium | reverse complement strand
GATTTATCGGTGGGTGAAAGTGATAGCTATGAACTGTCGAGTTGGATGTGGCGCATGTTGTATTGCACCTTCTATCTCATCGCCAATTCCAGGGATGTCAGAAGGAAAACCTGCCGGAGTGCGTTGTGTTCAATTGACTTCTGACAATCGCTGCAAGCTTTTTGGCAAACCAGAGCGTCCTACTGTCTGCCGGATGCTTCGACCGTCAGAAGAGATGTGTGGACATTCGGCTCACGAAGCCCTGGCGTTTCTAACAACTCTTGAACGAGCGACCGTACCTGACAATTGCAAATAGTATCAGTTACGCATACGTTTCTATAGCATAAAACCTTGTGTGCGTTTGTTACGTATATATAAGTAGAATAGTCAGAGGTAGGCTATCCACACAAATCTCATAACAGAGAGGCATATTCCTATGCAATACCACGAATCGACACCAGTTCAACGACGCTCTAGTGGCGCGAAGGCTGTCGCACTTGATCAACGCGCAGCTCTAGTGCGCTATCGCCTACTTCAATTGCTAGCAGTCATCATCTCCGCGGGCTTCGGCGTTGCCTTACACATTGTGTTTGGGCATTAAGCGAACGCTCACGGTTTTAAATAAGTATGGGCACCTTCTATGAGGGTGTCCATTTTTTTGCCTCGACCCGTTCTTTCCAAGTAGG
>DAIQNC010000657.1:0-2450 GCA_036788655.1 Ktedonobacteraceae bacterium | reverse complement strand
GATTTATCGATGGGTTCGCATACCGTGAACCCATCGATAAATCGGGGTTCTACGAATTGCCCATCCTGAGTGTGACAATTCGTAATCACGACACTACATACATGAAGGTTTGTAGTACATAGTACAACGCATCATGTCAAAGCTGCAATCGGAGCCATAAAACTGCTCTTCCTGTTACCGCAATTCTGTGTCCTACGGGGATTGTAGGAGCTTAATTCATTGCACCTGTCCCACCACACGGGCGCAATGAATTACGCCCCTACAATCCCCGTAGGATCGAAACCGCGTTTCCCAATATCTCTGCGATACTGCATTCCCTCAAATGAGATATGCTTCGCGGCCTCGTAAGCGAGGTTTGCCGCGTCTTGCAATGTCTCGCCTCTAGCAGTCACACTCAGGACTCGCCCACCTGCTGTAACGAGGTGTCCGTCTTTGAAGGCGGTTCCGGCGTGAAAGACCTGTACACCTTCAAGTTGCTCGGCCTCTTCGATGCCTGTAATCGGAATGCCGGAACGATATGAGCCGGGATAGCCACCGGAAGCCAGCGTGAGACTCATAGCATAGCCGGGATGCCAGAGCGTGTCGCGTTTGACGGGAAGTGTTTCGGCGAAGTCGAGGACGTTTATCAGGTCTTCGCGCAGAAGCAGCATGAGAGCCTGTGTCTCCGGGTCGCCAAAGCGTGTGTTGTGTTCCAGCACGACGGGGCCACGTTCCGTGAGCATAATGTTGGAGTAGAGAACTCCTGTAAAGAGAATGCCTCGTGCTTTCAGTGCCTGGAGCGTCGAGGCCATGATGTTACGCCAGATAGTTGCCTCTTGCTCCCGGCTCACAAAAGGAAGTGGTGCGTAGGCTCCCATACCGCCCGTATTCGGCCCCTGGTCGTTGTCGAAAATGCGTTTATGGTCCTGACTCAATGCCAAGGGAAGATAGTGTGTGCCGTGGCAGATAGCGGTTGCGCCAATTTCGTCGCCCTGCACATAGTCTTCGATAACGACGACATCTCCGGCCTCTCCAAAAACTCGCTCAACCATCATCTGTTGAACAGCATCACGCGCCGTCTGCATATCGAGGGCTACAATAGCACCTTTACCTGCCGCATTGCCATCAGCTTTCACAACAACAGGAACGCCATGTGCTTCCAGATAGGCAAATGCCAGTTTTGCATTCGTGAAGGTGCGATGCTGCGCGGTTGGAATACCTGCCGAGGTCATCAATTCTTTCGCAAAGGCTTTACTGCCTTCAAGTGCTGCCCCTGCCTTGTCTGGCCCAAAGACACGCAAGCTCCGTTGACGAAAATAGTCGCCGATGCCCTCGACAAGCGGCACTTCTGGCCCTACAACCGTCAAATCAATGTTGTGCGACTCCACAAAATCCGCGAGTTGCGCGAATTGTGTTGGATTGAGCGGCACACATTCAGCGTAAGGCGTCATCCCAGGATTGCCTGGAGCCGTATAAAGCTTCGAGACGCGCTGACTCTGTGCCAGTTTCCAGACCAGCGCATGTTCACGCGCCCCCGAACCGATGACCAGTACACGCATATGATTCTCTTTCTATTGCCCCGTTGCAACCATCGCACGCTTTACACCGTTCCCGATACGTCCTATATACGTGTCAGGATTGATGGGCCATCCTCGTTTCTCCATGCAGCCATAGCAGAATTCGCTGTGAAGCAATTGCTCCGCTGCCTCATCATCTGCAATGGGTACTGCCTGTTTCGAGGCAGAGTTGATGGCGCGGCTCAGACCTGCAATACTCAGGTAGCCGAGACTATCGACGCCGATGTAGTCCGCAATTTGTTGAATAGTCTTGCCTGATGCAATCAGTTCCAACTCCTGGGGAATATCGACACCGAAGTAGCAGGGGTGACGCATAGGCGGTGAACTAGAGCGCAGGTGAATCTCTTTTGCACCAGCATGACGCAGTGCCGCCGTCAAGCGTTTCGTCGTATTGCCACGTACAATCGAGTCATCGACGACGATGAGACGCTTCCCCTCGACATGTGGCTTGACGAAATTAAATTTGAGGTCAATTTCCATCTGGCGCAAACGCTGGTCGGGCTTGATAAATGTGCGGTCAGCATAACGATTTTTGATAATCGCCATCGCATAGGGAATGCCCGATGCCTCAGCGTAGCCTAGCGCGGCAGGAACCGAGGAGTCAGGAACGGGAACGACTAAATCGGCCTCGACAGGATGCTCACGTGCCAACTCACGCCCAAGAGCTTCACGTGCCGTATAGACGAAGCGTTCGTTCAGGCGACTGGTAGCATCGGAGAAGTAGATATACTCGAAGACGCAGAGGGCGCGACGATTAACGGGCGACACGGGTAACTTCTCGGCGTGCATCCCTTCATCGTCGATGGTGATGAACTCGCCCGGCTCGACCTTGCGAACAAATGTGCCGCCCACGCGGTCTATCGCGCACGATTCTGAGGCAACGATCCAGTTCTC
>DAIQNC010000656.1:0-2456 GCA_036788655.1 Ktedonobacteraceae bacterium | reverse complement strand
GAGCGAGCCGATAGCCCCGACAATGGCGGAAATCATATCAGAGCGTGTGCTGGCGATGGAACGTGCCGTGAAGGTCGAGTTGTTCATGCCATGATCGATGACGGTATTGAGATAGGTATCCAGTCCTCGCACGGCGGCAGGTGTTGACTCTTCGCCATTGAGCATATAAAGGAAGTTGGCGGCGTGAGACAGTTTCGGATTGGGTGCAACTGGCTCCTCACCATGCAGCAATCGCCAGTAGGCGGCAACGATAACGGGGAAACGCGCCGCAATTTTGGGAGCACGTTCCAGCGATGCCTCGCGTGAAAGATTATCGACATCCGAGAGGGCGAGCGTAAGCGTATCAACGCCCATACGAAGCGCGTCCATCGGATGTAGCTTTCTTTTAGCAGCCGCACGTAACACATCCAGCGTTGTACTCGGTAATTCGCGGTTCTCGACGAGCGTTTTGCTGAATGCGTCGAGTTCCTGCCGATTTGGGAGGTGGTCGTACCAGAGCAGGAACATTACCTCTTCATGAGTCGCCACTGGCGCAAGCTCTTCAAGAGGAAAACCAGCAATCACGAGTTTACCCGCATTCCCATCAATCATTGACAGGCGCGTTTCAGTGAGAACTACATCACGTAGTCCACGTGCAATCTCTGCCATAGAGCATTCTCCTTCAGGTGAAATGATACATTTTCCTGTTGACATGTAGAGGCGTAATTCATTACGCTCATGTCGTAGTCATCGTTCATGCAACGGCACGAACGATGCATGTAATGAACCGGTATACTCAGCATCGGGGCGAATCAGGCGGTTGTTATGCGCCTGTTCAAGAATATGTGCAGTCCAGCCAACGATGCGACTGACGGCGAAGGTTGGTGAAAACAGGTCGCCGGGGAGTCCCATCGAGGAGAGCAGAACCACAGGATAGTATTCAACATTGGTAAAAAGGCGGCGTCCCGGTTTCTGCTCTTCGAGCAAGGCGACGACGACCTCTTCGACGCGACGAGCCAGGGCGAAGCGATCTGAATTGATAGTTCGTGCCACTTCGCGCAGTTCACTGGCGCGTGGGTCTTCGGTCTTGTAGATACGATGTCCGAAACCCATCAATCGTTCGCCGCGAGCCATTGCCTGACGGAGCCAGGGTTCGGCATTGTCAACGCTGCCAATCGCGTCCAGCATATCCAGCACCTTTTGCGGTGCGCCCCCATGAAGTGGCCCCTTCAATGCGCCAATCGCAGCAACGACTGCCGAGACCATATCCGCTTCGGTGCTGGCGACGACACGCGCTGTAAAAGTCGAGGCATTCATGCCGTGATCGGCATGTAGCACAAGATAGGTGTTAAGAGCCTGTACATGGATTCCTGCTGGTTGCTCGCCTGTGAGCAGGTACAGATAGTTCGCGGCGTAGTCTAGATCGGAGCGAGAGGTAAAGGGTTCAAGACCCATGCGAATGCGGTGAAATGCAGCGAGGAAGAGCGGAAGCCGCGCAGTAACGGCGATAGCCTGTTCAAGCGTTGGCCTACCATGAACTGCCATTGCACCCCACATAGAGATAGCGGTTCGTAGTGCATCCATCGGCTCTACGTTTTTCGCCGATTTCATAAGGCCACGTAACATCGTCAGAACCGCTTTCGGGATAGTGCGCTCTGCTATCAGTTGCTCCCGTAAGTGCGCTAGCTCGTGCTGGTTGGGAAGATGACCGAACCAGAGCAGATGAGCAATCTCCTCGAATGTAGTATTACCCGCGAGGTCGTGGATGTCGTAGCCACGATACACCAGAAGACCTAACTCACCATCAGTCCTGCTCAATGCAGTTGTGGCAGCGATAACGCCTTCTAATCCACCCTGTTTGAGGCTCGTTGAAGTCTGAACTGGCAATGCCGAGTTTGATGCTATCCGACTTGACGCCATAAGGTCGCATTATCCTTTCGTCGTCCTATCCACGCTGATATTACTTCTATCGCTTGCCCAGATGCACACAATGAAATGTGCATCGTCAGCGCGATTTCCGAAAAGACCTTCTTTCCAAGTTGTACCATGATTTTTGATAAATGTCAATGAATTTTGACATTACTTGATTTTAGTTGATATATCTGTAGATCGACAATGCCTTGTCTGTATGCACACCAACGGAAGCCTCGACAATGATTTGTCGAACTACAGCTATATGATTGACAAAACGCCAATAGCCCTCTATCATTAGAGAGAAGCAGCAATCATCAGAAATATGACGCACATTCTGACCGGAAGGGGGGCGCGATGATCGAACTGAACGGGGAGAACTACCTTGATGGGCAAGAAGCCTGCCACCTTTTAGGCATCAAGCTCTCCACTCTCTACACCTATGTCAGCCGTGGAGTCCTCAAAAGTTATAAACAGGGCATCAAACGCCAACGCCTCTACAAGAAAGCAGAGTTAGAGGCTCTACTAGAGTTGCGCCCAGGCAACGAACCATCACCTTTTGCCGA
>DAIQNC010000655.1:0-2471 GCA_036788655.1 Ktedonobacteraceae bacterium | reverse complement strand
TTCTCGACGTGCGTGTACAGGACCTGGTGGAACGCCGCATCCTCGTGGATGAAGAGCTGGCGAATAATGTAGAGATCAAGTAAGACAATAATTTCTTTTTTTATTTTTTTCCCCTTTTTTTCCCCCCCTTCTTCATTTCGTGGGGGCTTCCCCTTGTGGTCGCCCGTGTGAACCCCATTCTCGCCTTGATTCCCCGATTGTTGTGCCAATGATGCAATGCGTTCAATCACGGCACTGGTACTCATTGCGCCAGCGAGTGGCAGAATGACCACCTGTCCACCACCTTCACGCACGGCCTCGGCCTCTGGCAACGACTCGCCAGCATAATCGCCACCTTTAACGTGCAGCGATGGGCGTAAAGCACGAATGAGTTCGGTAGGCGTATCCTCATCGAAGAGGACGACGAAATCGACGGCATCGAGGGCAGCAACCAGTGCCATACGGTCACGCTCGTTATTGATGGGACGACCCGCACCCTTCATACGTCGCGCACTCGCATCGCTATTGATGCCGACAACAAGTACGCCATCATTCCCTCCGAGAGCCTTTGCCTGGCGCAGAAACTGCACATGTCCGGCATGAAGAATGTCGAAAACGCCATTGGTGAAGACGACACTGCGTCCCGTCATGCGCTCAACCGCAAGGTGAGACGCAAGTTGCATCCACGTCTCCTGTCGCGTTTCAGGATGTTTTGCAGCATTTTGTGATGCGAATTCTCGTAAGCTCACTCTTTGCAACAATTCTTGATATTGAACTGCTGAGGTACGGAGCCGCGTTACGGCAATACCTGCGGCGTCAATGCCAATCTGTGCTGCCTCGACGATGTTGCCGCCACTTGCAAGAGCCAGAGCCATTGCCGACGCGAACGAATCGCCAGCACCCACATCGTTCGCGTGAGCAACCGGATATGCTGGCAAATGTGTCATCTTTCCCGAACGGTCTAACAAGAAGACGCCCTGCGCCCCCAGTGTTACCGCGACATGTTGCGTTTTGAGCATCGTGAGCAGACGTTGTGCTATCGGCAAGACATGTTTACTCGTGATAGTATTTGTTTCGGGCAAGGTGATATTTGTAAGCAACTGGGCTTCGAGCAGATTGGGCGTAACAACGGTAGCTTCGATATCATGAAAGCGGTGCAGTGCCTTCGAGTCGATGAGCAGCGGCTTCGGGTTCGCTGTGTGCAGGTTGTGCAAGCGTTCGATAACCGCATCGCAAAGGACGCCATAGCGATAATCGGAGATGACAACGACATCGCAATGAGCATATTGTGCTTCAAGGGCATCGAGTAGTTTATGCACTGATGTTGTAGATGGTATATCGTCGCCGCCCTCATCGAAGCGCACAACGTATTGACCATCGGCAAGAATGCGGAGTTTGTGTAGAGTTGTTATCGTCTCATCCTCAATTAACCAGTCGTCGGCAATATCTCGCTCTCGCAAAGCTGTTCGTAGCTGCATAGCCGCAGTATCATTGCCGACGAGTCCGAGAAAGCAGACATCCGCGTCGAGGGCGCGTAGATTTGTAGCGGTATTCGCTGCGCCACCGGGGAAACGATGCTCCTCTGTCCTGTGAATGACGGGGACGGGGCCTTCGCTACACAAACGTGCGGCATTGCCTTAAAGATACGTGTCGAGCATCGCGTCTCCGATGACCAGAACACGCACCTCACGAAAGCGTTGAACAAGTTCGATAGCGGTTGACATGTGCGTTGCTCCATGAAAGGGGACGATAGGTAAGTTCTGGCACAGTCTGCACATCATAGGACAGACATCCTTCAATAGCCTCTATGATGTGCAGGGCATGTAGTGTATTACGGGCCACAAACGCTGGAGTGCGAATCGGACGAGTGGGAGACGACTCTGTACCAAGATCGACCAGGATAGTGTTGCAGCCAGCGCGATTGCCAGCCTCGACATCATCGAGAATATCACCGAGAAACCAGGATGTACGCAAGTCCAGATTGAGGTCTTGCGCGGCCTTTAGGAGCATTCCGGGACGCGGCTTGCGGCAATCGCAGCGAATAGCAAGTGCATCAATGACGCCATCAGGATGATGTGGACAGTGGTAGATACCGTCGAGCGTCACACCGAAGGGGCCAAGTTGCTTCCGCAAATGCTCGTGCATCCGCTCAAGATCATCTTCTGTAAAAAGGCCACGTGCGATACCCGATTGATTGGTAACAACCACGAGGCGAAAGCCTCTATGCTGCAATTGAGCCAGATGCGGCCCGATACCATCATAAAGAATCAACTGTTCAGGGCGCGATGGATAATGTGAGGAGTGAACCAGTGTTCCGTCGCGGTCAAGCAGGATGGCCCGTTGTTTGTGCGTATCAACGGTGGGCATCGCTCGTAGCGCATTCATAGCCTTCGCGGTGTCCATCAGTGCCACTCCTTCTGTCTATTATCATCGAACGCCGCAAGCTCTGTTTCCACGATATCGCAAAGAATGTGCGTCACCATCATGTGAAG
>DAIQNC010000654.1:0-2501 GCA_036788655.1 Ktedonobacteraceae bacterium | reverse complement strand
AGACACAACTGGCGGAGGTTGACCGTGTGGTGCAGACCTTTTTGCAGGACCGTTCGCAACTGCAACCCATCAGTGTGCAGGACGTGTATCAGCGTCTCTCTGATGATCAGATTCTGCTTCTCGATGTGCGTCCAATAGAAGAATATGCTGCCGGGCATCTCCCCCATGCTCGCTCGCTCCCGATAGCAGAATTGGAAATCCGTCTCGCGGAACTCCCTTCTGACCGGGAGATCGTGGCCTATTGTCGTGGCCCCTATTGCGTGTTTGCGGATGAGGCTGTGACGGTGTTGCGTCGGCATGGCTATCATGCCTCACGCATTGCAGAGGGCTTTCCTGACTGGCAGGCACTGGGATTTCCTGTTGAAATGGAGGAAGCAAGAGCCAATCGCCGTGCTATTTCCTAACCCTCTTCAGACACCAGAGGGGACGGGTCCCATGCGGCTCGGCTTGCGTCTCAATCTGGTTCAATTTAGCTTACTTGCGACGATCACCTTCGGAGTGGGACTCGTCGTCGGTGCTGAACGGGTGGTCGTTCCCGTTCTCGCCAGGGACAACTTTGCCGTAGCGAGTTATCTTGCTACACTTGCATTCATCGTCAGCTTTGGATTCGTCAAGGCGGCCTTAAACCTTGTAGCGGGGCGTCTTGCCGATCAGTACGGGCGCAAATCGCTACTCCTTCTCGGCTGGCTCGTCGCGCTACCGATTCCATTGCTCATCATCTTTGCACCGTCCTGGAACTGGATTGTTGCCGCTAACCTCCTGCTGGGCATCAACCAGGGACTGGCCTGGACGATGACCGTGACGAGTAAAATTGATCTGGTTGGACCCCGTTCGCGTGGATTTGCGCTGGGCATCAACGAGTTCTCAGGCTATGCGGGGGTCTCGTTTGGTGGCTTCATAGGTGGCTGGCTGAGCGGCATCTATGGATTGCGTGTTGCGCCCTTTCTTTTTGTGCTGGTAGTAATTGTCGTCATGACCTGTGCCTCCTTGCTGGTACATGAAACGCTGCCCTATGCTCATAGAGAGCAACAGGAGAGGGCAACTGCGGCATCGCCCGAACACCCGAACGCGAGCGGTAGACGCTCTCGTCCATCACTGGGAAGCATCTTTGCGCTTACTACCTGGGGAGATCGCGCCCTCGCTACAGCATCGCAAGCAGGACTGATTGAGAAGTTCACCGACACGCTTGCCTGGGGTCTCTTTCCACTGTACTTTGCCAGTCGTGGACTGGCTCCCGTAACGATTGGAGCGGTAGTCGCTGCGTATACCGGAACCTGGGCGATGCTACAAATCTACACGGGTCATCTGAGCGACCATATGGGACGAAAATGGCTCATTGTCGGGGGGATGTGGCTGGCGGCAGCAGGCATTGTAGTGGTTGCACTCAGTCAGGACATGTTCGGATGGCTCAGTGGGGCAGTGCTGATGGGAATTGGCATGGCACTGCTCTATCCAACCTTGCTGGCAGTTGTGAGCGACGTTGCCGCACCGCGCTGGCGAGCGACCTCACTGGGTGTCTACCGACTCTGGCGCGATAGCGGCTATGCGTTCGGAGCTTTAGCGATAGGATTAGTCGCTGATGGCTTCGGGTTGCTGGCTGGTTTCTGGTTTGCGGCTGCTCTCATGAGCCTGAGTGGACTACTGGTCGCCGTGTTTATGTACGAAACACTTCCAACAAAGCGCACGATGTACCTTGCGTGGGAGCGCGAGGCGCGGTGGCAGGAATAAAAGGGGAAGACAACATAGACACACAGAGAGCTTCAATGTTGTCTTCCCCTTTTATTTCCCTGGTGTGCCGGAAAGACGAACCGCATCAGCCATTCGAGGACGAAGGCGAGAACGAGACCGGAGAGTGGGCCAATGAGCCATCCCCGCAAGATGCCTACAATCTGCTTCCTCTGAACCGTTTCGCGCCCACGTGCCACGCCCGTTCCTGTCATCGCCCCGATAAGTGCTTGATTCATTGAAGTGAACAAACCCAGGGTGACAGCAATGAGAACTACAAGTGCCTGGACACCTTGAGCCGCACTTGCCATCGTCAGGTCCATCTTCACCACGTCGAAGGCGACTGTGTTGAGAATACGACGCCCCCACGTCAACGCTCCGATTGCCATAGCGACTCCACCGATCAACCCTGCCAGGGTGAAGGAAAACAGGTGCGTGAGAATGAAGACACCCGTCGCGTTGGAGACATCGTTGGCCCCCAGCACGAACGAGGCCGCCATTCCTACACAGACCAGCAAGAGCGGCAAGAAACGGAGTGAGATGATCGTTACGATAGCGTTAAACGATATTTCAACAGGGAAACAAAGAATGCTTGACAACTCTTGCATATCATTTGTACAATATGAGAAAAGAGATATCTGCGATGAGGCTCGCATAACGCCTGAACGGGCTAATAGCTTCTACATCTTACGTACACGTCGAATATGAGTGTGTTCGGCAGGAGATGTAGAAGTTTTTTTGTCCCTTTTTCTAGTATGTCTCGCTACGCTCATAAA
>DAIQNC010000653.1:0-2504 GCA_036788655.1 Ktedonobacteraceae bacterium | reverse complement strand
ACCATGAATGGTCACTACACATAGAAATTTTGAACTCATTGTTGCCGCTCTCCTTACGCCGATATCGCTATTCAGCAACACTATTGCGAAAATACCCTCTTTGCTCACTATTCAAACTACAACAGATGCGTCTATGACATTGATTGCCTATACTTACCTCTACATGTGCTTACCTTTGTGGCTCGTGCCGGAGGTGCGACAGCATTATGTATTCCTTGTGTCCGTGAACCAACAGGTAAACGATAGGGTAATCGGAATTTGGGGTATTAGTCGTCATTCTAGATTTTCTTATCCGCACGGGCAGGCATAATGCAATGCCCGTGTGACTAAATAGCCTGTTACCAATGAAAAACCCCTTGACAAAATACTCTTGAATAATTTATTATTCTTACATGATTAAATTTTCTTGATCGATCAAATCAAAGATACATTGATGCTGGAAAACTACGACTTACAAAATCTTGAACAGTTACGTGCGGTCGCCGATATGCTGCGAATGCGAATTGTCGATACGCTACGCGAACGTCCCATGACGGTGACACAACTTGGGGAGATGCTAGATACCGCGCCCGCGAAAATACACTATCACGTGCGTGAATTGGAGAAAGTCGGCCTACTTCGACTCGTGGAGACACGCGAGAAGGGCGGCATTCTCGAAAAATACTATCAACCCATCGCACGCGATTTCAATGTGCCGAAGGAGCTACTGTTAAGCGCACCACCTGATGAGTTACTTGCAACCACCGATAGCTGGTTTGAGCAATTCAAGAGAGGTTTTCGACGCGCTCTGCATAAGATGCTTGAGCAAAAAGCACAAGAACCCGATGCGTTACTTGCTTTCGAGCCTCTCTATTTGACGCGAGAGGAGCAACACATGATTGGAAAGCAACTTGAAGAATTGCTTCGTCCCTATGCGCTGAAACGCGGCATTGAAGGTGAGCGCGTAATGCAGATGATGTTTTCTATATATCCACAGAGTGACGACGATGAAACCGATGCGATGTCATCAGAGGCATCATTATCCAGTCCCGTATCGGAAGAGCGCGATAAGCAGCATGACCGCCATGGTGAAGACATACCAGATATGACTCAGCTCAAAAAAGGAGCAGGTATCGTCCTTTCTACATCTCCATCCTTCTCAACGTGGGCAGCAGGTATTATCTCGTACAGTCGTACTCGATTGGAGAAGGCACTTGCTCAGGGGAGTCGTCTCCGCATCAACATCGTTGGTATCTGCCATTTCGACGACGATGTAGACGCAGAGCTAGTAGACCGCGCTATTGAGCAATTTACACTGGTAGGAAAATTGCAAGCCTCGCCATCTGTCCGCGAGGTGCTACAACGTAAACGCAACGTCGAATCGTGATACCTTTTCCATGTTGTGACGTGATTTATCACGTCCGTCTTTCATAACAACTGACCTTTTTCCATGTTGTGACGTGATTTATCACGTCCGTCCGCACCTTACTGGCATACTGACGTGATAAATCACGTCACAACATGTATTAGAGATACACGAAAAGGGAAAAGGACGCCTATGCAGCAAGATAACACGGCACCGCACCCTGTGCCAGCGATAGCTTCACAAGGCAAGGGGTTATTCATCAATCGTAACTTCACGTTTCTCGCGGTTGGTCAGGCCATTTCCAACCTCGGCGACTTTGTGTACTCTACGACGCTGCTCATCTGGGTCTTTTCATTTACGCACTCGGCTGCGGCGGTGAGCGGTGTCGTCTTAGCGCAATATGCTCCCATTTTCCTGCTCGGCCCTTTCGCAGGTGTTTTTGTAGATCGCTGGAATCGCCGCCAGACGATGATTTTTGCCGATGTTGCACGTACTCTCATTGCCTTGCTCCCACTCCTCACGCCGCTTTTCCTGCGTCTACCATCCATCTATATCAGCGTCTTTCTCATCTCGGCCCTGTCGCGTTTCTTCATGCCCGCGAAATCGGGCATACTTCAGGTCATCGTTGCCAGCGAGCAACAGTCACAGGCGGCCTCAGTAAGCCAGACAGCCTTTGCACTCTCCTTTGTCATTGGGCCAGCGATAGCTGCGCCGCTCTATACGCTGACTGGCCCCACTGTGGCTCTGTTACTCAATGCCGCATCGTACCTCATTTCGGCTCTCTGTCTGTTCGGCCTACGCGCTCCACGGAAAGCACTACATCCTTACCGCTACAGGGGCGAGGCGCAAGAGCAAGTTGGAATGAGTGCCATCGTAGGCGACTTGACCGAGGGCTTTCGTTTCGTTGCCAGAACGCGAGTCCTGCTCGTAGTTATCTTCATGGCGATGATCGCCATGCTCGGTTCCGGTGCGCTTAATGCGCTGGACATCGTGTTTGCGACACGCAACCTGCACGTCACGACGCAACTTTACGGCACACTCGTCGCTGTCTGTGGCATTGGCACACTCGCTGGAGCCATTCTCGCCGGTCTTCTCTCGAAGTGGGTGAAGCCGCAATACATCCTTACAGGTGGCGTTCTCCTGCTTGGTCTCGGCATCG
>DAIQNC010000652.1:0-2504 GCA_036788655.1 Ktedonobacteraceae bacterium | reverse complement strand
CTCTTCATCAATCTCCGGGTTCTCATCAGGAAGCGTGGTTACATAGAGCAGGGTGGGAACTTCGCTCCACGTCTTGCGAACCTGAGCTGCACCCGCCTCGACATCTTCGGGTCGTGCCTGTGGCTTCGCCTTCGCACGTGTGATATCGGCGGCAATCTCGCCAACTCGTACACGTGATTTCCCATCGAGTACGTAGAAACGCCAGGGTTCGGTGAGCTTATGGTTGGGCGCCCAGACGGCTACATCTAACAGAGATGCAAGTAGTTGTCGCGGCACAGCTTGCGGCAAAAAGCGTTTAATGGTACGACGAGTCTTGATAACATCTTCTATAGCCGAAAATGTAGATGTATGTTGCTCCTCTAATGAAGATGCGGTGCTATTGTTGCTCAAAATCTATCTCCCTTTATGGACATAATTTTTCGTTGTGTGTTGTTATCTTTCTTGATTATATACTTACAAAAAGTAGGCGTCAAAATTTGCCTTAGAGACCGTTCACATGGTATACTAGGGTACAGACAATTTCATTCCTTATCCATATGCTGGTCATATGAGGCAAGACCAGAAGGCAGGCAATCATGGCGACGAAGCCGGAAGAAACGTTTATCTCAACACAACCTATCTCGCAAATCTGTCCGCGTTACGAACACGCAAGCCAGATACTTGGTAAACGCTGGACGGGCCTACTCCTGCTCGCACTGATGGATCAACCACGGCGTTTCTGCGAATTGACTTCGCTGGTCGAGGGGCTATCAGACCGTGTACTGAGTGACCGTCTGCGAGAACTAGAGGTTGAGGGCATCGTGAGCCGCATCGTCTATCCCAATATTCCTGTGCGCGTCGAATATCAACTTACCGAGAAGGGACGCGCCCTCAAGCCCGTCGTCGAAGCGATTCAACACTGGGCAAATGAATGGGTGACACCACCGGAAGACATCATCGGATCATGCGGTAACTAGGCGAAGGATTTTCATGGAACATTTATGGGCGCCCTGGCGCATGACATTTATCAATAAAGAGACACCCCAGGAAACGGGGTGCATTTTTTGCGTACAACCTGCCGCACACCGCGATGACGAGTATCACATTCTCTATCGTGGCGAACGCTGCTTCATGATGCTCAACAAATATCCGTACAACAATGGACATCTGATGATCGCGCCCTACCTGCACACGGGCAGCATCTCCAATCTGGACACGGAGACGCTTACGGAACTGATGTCTCAGGCACAACTCGCACTCAAAGCCATTCGCTATGCTATGAATCCTGATGGATTCAACATGGGTATCAACGAGGGCAAGGTTGCTGGCGCAGGTTTCGCCGACCACATGCACTATCACATCGTGCCGCGCTGGAATGGCGACACCAATTTCATGCCCGTCATCGCCGATGTCAAAGTCATGCCAGAATATCTCGACAACGTATACAAACAATTAAAAGACGCTATCGCGCACGTGCAAGCCATGTAATGACAGAGGAAGGGTGTAATGAATTAGACCCGTACACTGTGCATCACTTGAAATCGTGTAAATAGGAACCACAGTGTACGGGTCTAATTCATTACACCCTGGTAACCCACCCCTGATCGTTGGGGTACGCGAGGGCGTTATAAAATAACGCCCCTACAGAACAAATTACAATGACACAGATTGCTTCAAAAACTACACAACAGAAAACAGACTTGCTCGCATTGACACTACCACAATTGCGTGAATGGCTTGTGGCACGTGGCGAACCTGCATTTCGCGCAAAACAAATCTATAGCTGGCTCTATCAGCAGCTTGTGACCGATTTCTCTGCTATGACCAATCTGCCACAATCATTGCGTACACGACTTGCGGACGAGGCGACGATTGGCCCCATGATTGTGCGAAGCGAGCAGCATTCAAAAGATGACCGCACACGCAAGATATTGTTGGAGCTTGCTGATGGCAAACTCATCGAGTCAGTATTGATGCTCTATCCGCCGCTTGGCGAGAATAGCGCACGTGCCACTGTCTGCGTCTCCAGTCAGGCCGGATGCGCCTACGGATGTACCTTCTGCGCGACAGGACAGATGGGCTTTGACCGTCATCTGAGTGCGGGCGAAATTGTCGCACAGGTACTCTACTTCGCACGTGAGCTACGCGCCGCTCCATGGACTGCCGCAGGTCTTCCCGGTAGCGCACCCATCGACCACATCACCAACATCGTGCTTATGGGTATGGGTGAGCCTCTCCATAACTACGACAACGTGCTACAGGCTCTCCGCATCCTCAACAGTGCCGAGGGTTTTCATCTTGGTGCGCGTCATATGACCGTCTCAACCGTCGGACTCGTCCCTGCCATTCGCAAGTTGAGCCAGGAGCCGTTGCAGGTCAATCTCGCCATCTCGCTACACGCGCCAACCGATGAGCTACGCAGTAAGACCATGCCCGTCAACCGCAAGTATCCGCTCAGTGAACTCTTTGCCGCCTGTAAGGACTACATCGACGCCACGCATCGTCAGGTCACATTCGAGTACGTC
>DAIQNC010000651.1:822-2511 GCA_036788655.1 Ktedonobacteraceae bacterium | reverse complement strand
CCTCATCCCCGTTCGACGATTACACTGATCGAACGGGGATGAGGGTGTAATAAATTAAGACCCTTACAGATGGGGTTATTCCCGACTGTAATCGACAAAATCGCCGATTATTTCGTCGATATGTTTCAGTACGTCGTCGGAAAGGGTAATATCGCTTGCTTTGATGTTCTCCTGAAGTTGCTTGACGCTTGTTGCCCCAATGATGGTAGAGCTAACATCTTGCTGACGTAAAATCCACGCAAGGGCCATCTGTGCGAGTGAATAACCCTGCTGTTGTGCAAACTCGTTCAATTGCTGCACTGCGGTCAGCGTTTTATCGTTCATCATCTCTCGCATGAACATATTCTGTTTCTCATTTGCCGCACGTGTCCCCTGTTCGGGCTGTTGTCCAGGCTTGTATTTGCCCGTGAGAATGCCCTGTGCGAGCGGTGAGAAGACAACCTGCCCGATACCTTCGCGCTCACAGAGCGGAATGATGTCACGTTCGATGTAGCGCGTGAGCATATTATAGACGGGCTGATTCGAGACAATACGATCAAGATTGAGTTCACGTGCCAGCGATACCGCATCGGCAATCTGCACCGCTGACCATTCAGAGACACCGACGTAGAGAATTTTGCCTTGTGACACAAGGTCATCAAGTGCGCGAAGTGTCTCCTCAAGCTGTGTCTCAGTATCATAGCGGTGACACTGGTACAGGTCGATGTAGTCTGTTCCTAGACGGCGCAAGCTGGCATTGCATTGTTCCATGATATGCTTACGCGAGAGTCCCCGGTCATTTGGTCCCTCGCCCATTGGGAAGTAGACCTTTGTGGCGAGAAAAAATGAATCGCGTGGAAACGCCTTGAGAGCGCGACCAACGACCTCTTCGGTCTTGCCCCGGTTATACGCATTCGCGGTATCAAAGAAGTTGATACCCGACTCGTAAGCCGTATGAATGATTTCAGTTGCGGCCTGTTCTGCTACGGAATCACTATAGGTAAGCCAGCTACCGAGGCTCACCGTACTGACTCGCACACCTGCGCGTCCTAAATGTCTGTACTGCATATCTAAGCTAAACGCTCCTTTGTATGTTGTATAAAAATGAGTAAGAGTGTTCTCTGCCTGTACGGTATGGTAATACAAAGGTATATGTCAAGGTCAAGCACATATTCGTAGAGTGACAATTTATTGTCGGCATCTCCCCTCTTGTAGAGCGACAATTCATTGTCGGCATCTCCCATAACCAGCAGTCCTATTCATTTGGTGAAGATGCTAAATCTCAGTATCATGTACAAAGGGCATAGTTGCCACGATGGAAGAAAAAAGATGAGATACGGGTAGAGAAGAAAGGGGTCATGTGGTGGAGACATCTCAAAGAGAACCTGAACAGTATCAAGAGTTGCGTAGAACCATGATAACATCCCCATTGCAAGATGAGGATAGTGATATGGAGAAGATGAAGGTAGGCATACAGTGCGAGGAGCAAGAGGATAAAGACACAACGGCGAACATCCCTATCGTGAAAGGAAACACGCCACGCCTTGCCGCTTATACCGTTCCTACGATGTTACAGGAACAAGATGGAGCGTCCCAGAGTGAGCAGTTCAGCAATGTTGCCATTCTGCCATTTCCGGGAAAACCACCCTCGGCCCCACCTGTGCCAGAGGCAGAGACGAGATTCGATGTAATAGAGAAAAGTAGACTACC
>DAIQNC010000651.1:0-769 GCA_036788655.1 Ktedonobacteraceae bacterium | reverse complement strand
CGTGTACGCTGTACACACAAAGCGAACGAATCTGCAAACCCGAAAACTTCAAAAAACGCCCGTGCAAACCACACCATCGTTAGTTGATCAGACGATATCACCTCAGCATTCTTTAGTTACGCGCTCCACTCAGCTTATTGGTTTCGCAATCTATCTCCTGTGTATGTTGCTTTTGGTACTCGTCTTTGCTATTGTTCAAGGCGTAGGTGTGATCAATAATGTATTATCTCCGGGTGTGGAGTTGCTTGGTGTCCCATGGATGGTTCTGATATATGGACTCCTTGCCGGATGCGTGAGTTGCCTTGTGACACTTGGACGATATCAGCATATCAATCCACCTGTTTTTGTATTGATTACCTGGTATGCGCGTCCCTTCGTGGCTGTTATACTGGCTCTTTTTGCCTATCTTCTGCTCAATAGTGGGTTGTTACTCGCGGAAGGTGGCATGGCTCGTCATCAGGGATTGGCTCTGGTCGTGGGAGCGATAGCAGGACTGGGAGAAGGCTGGCTCTTTTTGCGGCGGAATGAGCGTATGAATGAACAGTGAAAGAACTGGTGGCCTTGTATTGATTTGGGCTTGCGTGTACAATGAAGAAGGAAGCCAATTCGATTCCGCGACCCCATGATCCATTGTTGTGTTATTACGAGTTGACAGGTGAATCCAGGGAGGAAGTATGCCAACCTACATTAGTCTGGTGAACCTCACGGAACAAGGGATACGAGAGGCAAAAAATGCCCCGGAACGATTACAAACCTTCGATACTGCATT
>DAIQNC010000650.1:0-2536 GCA_036788655.1 Ktedonobacteraceae bacterium | reverse complement strand
GACTGGTGTAGAGCCTTTCCAGTATCCATTGGTGATAATATGTTCCACCGCTACATCGTCAATAAGGTCGAGCTTATCACCCTTCTTAACGTTAACAGTGGTGACTTTGAATGCGGCGTTTCCCATATGAACAGGTGTGCCTGTGACGAGAGTTGATGCATCAACAATTCTACATGCGCCGAACATACTGAAAGCTGCGAGAATAAGCAGAACAAAGATAGCTTTCTTATACATGAAAAGTTCCTCTCAACGTGCGTAATTAAATTTGGGTTCTTGATGCGTGGTTTGCATCTCACTGAGACATATCACGATCTCGTAAAATAGTGTTTACCATATCGTTAACGTGACGAGTCGAGCCACCACAATATTCTATTAGGTAATATAGCAAAAGGAGTCCAGAGAAGCAATACGTATTTCGCCTGATTGTGCTTCTGATAGAAACCTTACATGTGGTCTAGTGGCTACATCTGGATATCATAAAGTGAGTTGCTACAAGGTTGCTACAATTGCAGAATAGATAGGGAAATGCGAACAAATGAAAATGCCTCAATCCAGTCTACATGTGGATTGAGACATTTGATTAAGGTGAGTTGGTAGCGCATACGGGATTCGAACCCGTGATCTCCGCCTTGAGAGGGCGGCGTCCAAGACCGCTAGACGAATGCGCCATGTATAGTAGAAGGCTATCAGAATAAGCTGGTAGATAGTCTTCTTCACGCAATGTATCATACTCCTGTATTGACCATTTGTCAAGCTGTACAGAAGACTATTTGCGAGCAACCAGAAAAAACATAAGTAGCGGCATCACAAAGATGTCGCTACTTAATATTGTCAAGCTATTTTCTTATATCAACGTGATGGAGCTTGCCGCGAAGAGTAAAGCCAAAGGCGAGTCGTGTCCACTTGTCGGGCAGGTGTGGCTCAGTCGTGTAACCATCTTCGGTGACACAAAGTCCTGCAAATCCGAAGATTGCGGCTTGCCATACTGCTCCACTACATGCCGTGTGAATGCCTTCGGGTGTGTTGCCACGCAGATTTTCCAGGTCAACGAGATTGCCCTTCTCAAACAGTTCACGTGCTGCGTCCTGCTTGCCCAGTTCACATGCCAGGATGACGTGGTATGCAGGAGTGAGCGAGGAACCGTAGTCGTGATCGGTCAGAGGATAGTAGTAATCCCAGTTGACACGTTTCGTTTTCAGGTCGAATTCCTGATCAAGGACGGTCAGCAACATTAGCACATCGGCCTGTTTAACGATGCGATATTTTTGTATTGGCCCCACGCCCAGAATACCTTGATATGAGTCAGTACGCCCAACGTACTTCACTTGATCCAGTTCCTCTAATTTGAAGAATCCGTCGAATTGCTCAATGAGACCTGTCTCCTTGTTTTGTAGAATGAGGATATTATCGGCGACATCTTGCCAGTGCGCGAGTTCATCGCTTTTCAGGCCGAGTTGCTGTTCCAACTCCTGTGCCTTCTCAGGGGCAATATGCTGAAGCCATTTCAGGATATTGAGCGCGGTTCGGATATTCCAGCGAGCCATATAGTTTGTGAAGGCGTTATTGTTGACATGTTCATGCCACTCATCCGGGCCAATAACATCGTTGATTTCGTAGTCGTTACGGGCAGGATTCTTTTCGACACGGCTGATCCAGAACTGAGCAGTGCTTAACACAATCTCAGCACCGTAATCACACATGAATTCATTGTCACCCGATATTGTCCAATATTGCCAAGCCGCATGTGCCACGCTTGCGCTGATATGGAGTTCGAGCGGGCCGTTGAGAACGGGAATGACTTCACCTGACTCTGGATGTACAATCGAAGGCGGCGTTGTCTCAACACCACTCAGTGTACTCTCCCATGCATACTGTGCGCCCTGATAGCCATTGCTTTTCGCCTTCTTACGGGCTGCTGGGAGGGTATGATAGCGGTACATGACGAGACTCCGTGCGATTTCTGGCTGTGCATAGATGAAGAAAGGTAGCATGAAAATTTCGGTGTCGTGGAAGATGTGTCCTCGATAGCCAAAGCCAGTCATCCCTTTTGCCGCAATACTGTAACGGTCATCATGCGACGATGCGTTAATGCGAAGTTGATAGAGGTTGTAGCGTATGCCAAGTTGTGCCTTGTCGTCGCCCTCGATGATAACATCCGCGCTCTCCCAGAACTGTCCCCAGACCTCTTGACTCTTCGCTAGCAACTTCTCATAGTTCATATCCGCGAGTAGTTGCTTATGATGCTCAAGAGCGGCAGTCAATGGGTCTACTCCATCGCGTGATGTATACATGACCACCAGTTTCTCTGCTGTAAGCGTTTGTCCCTGGAAGAGAGAACCTCGCAAACGCACGGCAGGTGCGATGTCGGAATCGACAATTACTGACGTAAAATCTTGCATTGAAGGGGTGAAACTGACAGATTGAACGAGCCGGACACCAGTATGCTTCGTGATGCTTTTGAGCCAGACTATGGATCCTGTGTCGCCCTGATCTGCGCTATCCCAGTGCATCACATCATAGTTGCCAACGGCAGTAT
>DAIQNC010000649.1:0-2545 GCA_036788655.1 Ktedonobacteraceae bacterium | reverse complement strand
CACACGATACGCTTACCCCAACGCTGAGATGTACGGGCATAATTCATTACACCCCTTACCCACACCACAAACGTTCCCAATTACTGTGAAAACGTTGGCGGTAGGGGAGCCAGGGCGTTATAGAATAACGCCCCTACGAGATTTTCGGAGTCTCCACTAACTTCATTTTCATGCCGAATTTTGGGCGCAAGGTGACGCGGGGTTGCAGCACGACGGGGAAGTTGGGGACAAGCTGTGGCTCGTACTGTTGCAGAATGGTGGCGAGCAAGAGTTTCGTCTCCATCTGCGCGAGCGGCATACCGATACAGATGCGCGGCCCCATGCCGAAGGGGAAGTAGGCTCCCTGTGGCACTTTCGCGTTGAGTTCAGGATTCCAGCGTTCGGGTCGGAAGTTCTGAGGATCGCCCCAGATGTCGGGCAGGTTGTGTAGCACCCACTGGCTCATGACGACGATGGTGTCTGCCGGAAAGGTGTAGCCATCTAGCTCGAAGGCGTTGACGGAGCGACGCCCTTGCGTCCATGCTGGCGGCAAGATGCGCCACGACTCGTTGATGACCCATTCGAGGTAGGGGAGATTGGGTAGGTCTGCGACGGTGGGAGCGCGTCCTGTCAGTACCGAGTGTAGTTCGGCTCGCAGCTTTTCGCGCACCTCTGGATGCTTCGAGAGCAGGTAGAACGTCCAACTGAGCGTGTTCTGCGCCGTTTCGTGTCCGGCGGCAATGAGCGTCAAGACCTGATCGTGTACCTGCTTGTCAGTCATGGTATTGCCTTCGTCCTGCGCTTTGAGCAGCATCGAAAGGACATCGCCTGTATCGCGTCCCTCGGCTCGTCGCTGTGCGATGAGGTTGTAGATGAAGTTGTCCAGCGTTTGACGCCCCTCTTCTACCATTTTGAGGCGTTTCGAGTTGCGATTATTGAGGAATGGAAGATTGATGCCGTGTCTCCTCGTGCCACCAATCACGTTGTTGAATGCCTGACCCAGTTGCGTCACCTGCTCAACGGAGTCGATGTTGAAGAGCGACTTACCGATGATGCGAAGCGTGAGAAACTGCATGGCCTGTGAAATGTTCAATTCCATGCTTGGCTGCCATGTCTCTAGCATCTCTTGCGTCATTTGCACCATCGTATCGGCGTAGCTCTCGACGCGATGTCGGTGGAAGGCTGGTTGCACGAGGCGACGTTGTTGGCGGTGGAAGTCTCCATCGGTAGTGAGTAGACCATCGCCCAGGAAGGCTTTCAGATTGAAGCCACCACGATTATTGATTTTGACGAAGTTGCGTGGGTTCTCGGTCAACACATAGCGTATATGCTCCGGTCGGAAGAGCAGCACAATCGGGTCTTTGCCGACGTGAATGGTTGCCATGCGTGGAAAGCGTCGCTGTGTAGAGCGGAAAAAGTCCAACGGGTCGAACTGGAATTGCAGTGTGTTGTGTAGAAACGGGAGTCCCTTCGGGCCGGGGGGAAAATTGTAGGTCGGAGAGATTTGTTCCACCGAAGCTGATGGAGTGTTCTGCCTATCCTGTTTCTGCTGTATATCCTGGCTACCCTGTGTATCCTGTGTATTTTTTATGTCTTCTGTGTCTTGCATAACGAAAATCATCCTTTCGATGAATCGTCATCCTCGCTAAGAAATGATGCTGGTAGGCCATGTAGTAGTAGATGTATCATCTGTTCCGCCATAACGTCTGGCCCTGGTTCATCATGCTCGAACCACCAGACGATACCCTGCATGACCATACCTGTCACGAAGCGTGCGAAAAGGGGTGCGTTCTCAATCAGTCCTCGCCTCTGTGCCTCTTCGAGAATATCGGTAAACCCTTCAACCAGAGCCGTTTGTGCGCGAAATCGGCGCGTAAGCTGCCCACCATCCGTCAATGCAATACGAAAGAGGTCGCGTTTGGCATAGGCATAGCGCAGCGTCAGATGAATAACCGCCGGAAGCCGCTGCTCATAAGGAAACCGGAATGCCTCGGATGTCACCTGCTCGCGGATATCGCGGATACCCTCTTCGATGAGCGTCATAAAAACCTCATCCTTATCACGGAAATGCAGGTAGAACGTACCAACGCCGACATCCGCGAGTCGTGTAATCTCCGCGATGCTAGCCTCATGATAGCCGCGTTCCGCGAAGACCTGCTGTGCCGCCGCCAGTAGCTCTGCACGGGTTCGCGCTCGCTTGCGTGAACTCCGTCCGCTATTCTCCTGTAATCGCATATATGAATCACTATTCATAAGTGAATGATAATTCATTTTTGGGGAAAAGTCAAGGGTTGGACATAGATACGTTATGGAGAACGTGGGTGGAGTGTGGAAAGGGTGTAATGAATTATACCCATACATTGCAGCGTTAAGGTGGACGTTGGTGAATGGGGAAAGGGTGTAATGATGAAGATTGAAAAATTATTCTGGACACGGTTGGGAGGTGAGCCAGGTGTGATAGAATCACACCCTGGTCGCCCCTTCACGGATGTCCAAGTTTATTTGGTAACTTTCATAATTGGCACATCCGGCAAATCGTCGGGTTATGTAGGGACAGGTTTACCAC
>DAIQNC010000648.1:0-2547 GCA_036788655.1 Ktedonobacteraceae bacterium | reverse complement strand
AGAGGATTGTGTAGCTTAGGAAGGCTGACTACTCTGGCATAGTGCGATTTCGCATGCAGCCCAAGTTCAGCCGCCGTTTTCCCAAATATTTTGTAGAGTTGTTTCTGAAAAAAAGGCGAGGGAGAGGTCACGCCGTTTTCCCAGCGATTGACGGTGACATCGTTTGTGCCGACTCGTTCGGCTAGCTCTTTCTGTGACAAGCCAAGATTCATTCGTGCCTGACGTAGGCCATTTGGAGCAGACTTCATGCCTTTTTACCTCTTCCTTCCTAGCAGGGTGTAATGATGAACTTTGATGAAATACCCTGGATATCGGTGCATGAGCTACCAGGGTGTACGGGTCTAATTCATTACACCCTGGCAAATGATAAGAATCTGATAAGAAAACCTCTTCCTGCCCTCAAAATTTTCTTGTATAGTTGAGATCAGGGGAAAGCACGGCATATTTTCAAATAAAAAGTACAGTGCCTAACATTGTATCTATTTTTTCATGTGTCTGCAATACCTTTACTCTTTATGTCTATCTGGATAGGATAGCAGGAATTATGCGATTGCAAAGGTAGGGAAGACTATGCGTAATATACAGATTCGACTTCGCGCCCCGGATAAATTCTCAGAGTTCCTGGAGAATGATACCGAGCAAGCTGAACTGATGATTGAGAACATCGTTGCAGAAGCGTTATTGCAATTTTTCGATACGATAGTGGTTGATAGTGTTACAGTGCAGCACGTCCCGGAGTATAGCGAGGTAGATACAGTGCAGAGTGGTATTGAGAGTAACAACCTCTAGCAAGTAACTTGTCTATTGCCTATTATTTTCACTACATATTTCTATGAATATCTACGCATCGGCGCGGTACACTTCGACCAGCAAGAAGGTGGCTTCCAGCATGTTGCGCTCCTCTGGATTGGTCATGCGCAACTCTGTTTCGCCGAGGATGAGTGTGAGAGAACCCGTTGTATCGACGGACTCGGTACTGCGAATGGCAAATGGGTTGCCACCACGCCAGCGAATCGGCTCAAGTAGCGAACCGAGCAGGATGGAGACAACGACAGGAGAACCACGTAGCGATGTATCGAGATCGCGCAGGTGCAAGAGCAGTGTCTGCCCCTGTTGTGTGATCGTGCCTTCGAGCGTCTGCGAATGCAAGACCAGAGAGACGCTTTGCGGTGCAGCATCTTTGGAGCGCATAGCAGTTTCAGTACGGCGAACCGTACCACGTCCACTTGCAAGGACAGGTGTATAGGAGTGCGTGGCCTGTTCGCGTGTGCTAGCCCGTCCGTTATCCTGCCCCTCATCGAAAAGCGTAGCGACGCGCACGAGGTCTGTCAACGCTTCTCGACGAATAGAGGGCTGTGCGATGTGTGAACTCAACTGTATCGCTTGCTGTAGTAGAAGACGTGCCAACGCATCGGAATTCGTGTCATCACGCCGTGCTAGCCGTAGCACCGCTTCGGCCTGACTAATCCATGCCCTGCACAGATGTTGCAGCAACAGTGGGGGCATACCTGCCAGCGTGCGTGTTCCCTGACCCAGTATCGGGCGCGGCCCATGTGGATGCAATGCGGCATCCATCGCATCGTATATCTCAACAAAGCCTTCGTGACAGACACGACACCCCATCAGGTGAAAGAGCAGAGGTGCATAATGTGTAGCCGCCTGTGGATCATTATTGAGCAGTGCAAACACAAAATCGGGTAACTGTGGGTAGAAACGTGGATGATAGTCCCCCTGTAACGTAAGCTCAAATTGTGCTTCCGCATCGGATGTGTCTGCTTCCGAGGATAGCGAGGACGGTGGCATGACTTCTAACAACCAGGATGCGAGCGCATGAGCCTGTTCCTGTCCATTCTGCCTGTATTCATTATTGTCTTTATGCTGCTCATGCTGTTCCATGTTGTCTCCCTTTACTCGGCTCGATAGAAACGAGCGAGGTGCTTCATTTGCTCTTTCGAGAGACGCACCGTCTCTTCGTCGTGCCAGTCGAGCAATCGTTCTGCTACCAGTTGCCTCAAAGCGTGTCGCACATCCTCGATGGTCAGGTCTTGTTGTGCCAGGGTCTGAATTGTGACGGTGTACTCCACAGATGTCGCGGTCTGGCCTTTTTGAGTTTCCTGAGTTTCCTGAGTGCTTCGTGTTCCATATTCTGTTAGACGTAAAGCAACGATAACAATCAAATGAGTGCTTTGTTGTTGCAGACAATGACGAAGTTTTTTGTGGGCGTGATCTTTCTGTTGACTCAGGTGAGTAAGCTGTGTCGGGTCGAGATGCATAGTGGAGATTTCGGTTTCAAGTTCCTGGAGCAATTCGGTAGCTCCGACATCGCGTAGTTCTTGTAGAACGGCTTCAAGTTGATGTGGCGCATTTTTGAGCATCAGAATACAGTGTTTGAGCATACAGCGTGTGTCGTGTTGTGATGCCAGGAAAATAGCAATCTCTTCAGGAGAATCAAATGGTTTCACTCCCCAGAGCGACTCGACGGCATCATCGAGTGGATTCGTGTCTCTATCACTTTCGTCGGTATCCGACGTTTCGAGTTCAGCAGCC
>DAIQNC010000647.1:0-2553 GCA_036788655.1 Ktedonobacteraceae bacterium | reverse complement strand
GTAGAATTCTGAGCCTTGTTGACGTTTGGTCGATTCGCCGCCCTTCTTGCCTATCTCAGCATAGAATTGAGGGCCGCGTTTCTCCTTGACCATTTCGCCGCCCTTCTTGCCTATCTTCGAGTAAAACTCTGGACCGTACTTCTCTCGAACTGCCTGACCGCCGTGTTTTGCCTTCTGAGACCCCGGTTCGGGGCCGCGCTTGTTGTTTGCCATAGAAAGTCCCGCCTCTCTTATACTTCTCTGCTTACAACCACCTGCCACCACCACCCAAGCGGTGAGACATCCTGGAAAGAACATCTCGCTGCTTCCCTACTGCGATTCTTGCTCCCGCTGCTTCCGTGCGAGCGCGATACGATTAGCAATCAATGCTGCTGTACTCCCCGCACCCACACCGTTGTCGATGTTCACGACGGAGAGACCGGGCGCACACGTCTGGAGCATTGAGAGTAACGCGGCAACACCTCTGCCGCCCATTCCATAGCCAATAGAGGTTGGTAGCCCGATGACCGGAACAGGAACCAGCCCCGTCACAACCGAGGGCAATGCACCATCCATACCAGCAGCCACAATAATCACATCCACATTGTCGGCAAGCAAATTGCGCAACGGCGTTACTAGCCGATGCAGACCTGCTACACCTACATCGAAAATGGATGTGACCCGACAACCCATCTCTTCCGCAATCAGCGACGCTTCGTCCGCAACAGGAATATCCGACGTGCCAGCACTGATAACGCCGACGTGTCCGCCTGTCTGCAAACGCTTGTATCCAGGTGCATAAATGACCATTGTGTGCGAGGCTTCTCGCAGGTGTATCGAGTAGTCCTCGAATGCAGACCTGACAATGGGAATGGATTCGGAGCGCAAGCGACTGATGATAGCACGTCCTGAACCACTCAGAAGTCCTCGTGCCATCTCCACCACCTGTGTATCCACTTTTGTCTCCGCGAAAATGACTTCGGGCACACCCTTACGCGACTCACGCCCGGCATCAGGCCGCGTCTCTATCATCGCAGTGTTGGCGTCTAATACACCTTCACGCTGCTGAGATACGCTTCCCTGATATGCTTGCTGTCCCTGTCGCGCCAGCGTCTGCCCGGTCTGTGTTTCCTCAATCAGCCGACTCAGCATTTCCAATTGCTCAGTCGCGTCATGTCCACGAGTGTCATGATTCACGGATACCCACTCCCATCTCGTCATCCTGTTTTTGAAACAGTGTTGTATGCATTGTCACGATGTCAAACCTGTCACCTAATACAACCCGTATTCGTCTTACTTCTACAGAGAACGGTTGCCTTGTATAGTGTATCACAGCATTTTAGCATCAGCAAGTAATACACTTGATATAGAAGAGCTTGCTCACATAATCTTTATATGCCGTGATGCTCATACATATGTTATACTCCGCAAAGATGAAAATGGAGATACCAGCAAACGTGTCTTTATAAGAAGTTCATTTGGGTCTCCATCGTATGTAGAGGTGCAATGAATTGCACTGGTGCGCTCGGAGACGACAGGTGCAATGAATTGCACCTCTACATCATCCCAAAGGATAAAGAACCTTATTTTTCTCACATAAATTCTCACACACATAAGGAAGTGGACGTATGACGATATATGCATTCTTAAAAAAATTACCTGTCTTGCTCATACTCGGATTATTACTTCTGCTGACTGCCTGTAGTTCGCTTACGCCTATCAGTCAGCTCAAGCCAGCATCAACGGTTCAGGTGAAGTCTTCATTCCAGCAACAACTTACTCCTGTCTCAACAGAGACAGCATATACCTGCGGCTCCTGGTCATCAAACAACGCACCCGGAGCATATAGCACCATCGTTATCTATGCGCGTCTCATGCACGATGCACACCCCATCAGTGGAGCAACAGCAAGTGGGGTAGTACATTTCCATACCTTCGACCTTCCGTTTGACACTCATCCGGTAAGCGATAGTGGCGGTTATGTCTCATTCACGCTCCCTTTAAGAGGACAGGAACCGCACATGATACCTGGAACTGTGGATGTCAGTTTCACGATCAACAAACAAACCATTCAATGTTCATCCGCGTTCTTCACACCACAATAGCATAATTTGCTACGAATTTACCCCATGTTGTGACGTGATTTATCACGTGCGTGATTGGAAGACGCACGTGATAAATCACGTCACAACATGTTCGTTGATACGTATTATTATGTATGTGATGGCGTCTCAGGTTGGCATGTCGGGCAGAAATGCGTCCCACGTTGCCCTACAACAATGCGTTGAATCAGTGTGCCACACGTTAGACAGGGCGTACCTTCCTTCTGATAGACAAGCACGTGATCGTAGTTATCGCCAGCTTCGCCCCACAGGTCGCGGTAGTCGTTAAAGGATGTGCCGCCATGCTCTATGCCACGCGCCAGCACCGTCACAATACCTTCGTGCAACCGCGCTATTTCCTCTGGTGTAAGCGTGTTGACGCGGCGCAATGGATGCACTTTTGCAAAGTACAGTGCCTCATCTGCATAGATATTGCCTATGCCAGCGACTAACTCCTGCGCTAACAACGCTT
>DAIQNC010000646.1:0-2558 GCA_036788655.1 Ktedonobacteraceae bacterium | reverse complement strand
TAGTGTGAGTTTCTACTGGAACGCGGGCGCGATGAATCACGCCTCTACAGTGAAGAAGGGGTAACAGGTATGTCAACGCCACCACCTACACAGGACTCTCTGCTGTCATCATTCAAGCAAGACCATGATCGTTTCGAGCGCGTTATACAGCGTTTGAGCGAGGAGCAACAACTTCGCCCTATTTCACCGGAAGGCTGGTCTGTCAAAGATTTTCTGGCGCACATGGCGCACTGGAATGCAGCAACAAACGCGGTTCTCGTTGCCTACCTTCACTATCAACCGCTTCCAGAGATTGTGCCAGATGGAGACGAAGCCAATGCACAAATGCGTCAGCAAGATAGCTCTCGTTCTCTGCAAGAGGTTCATCAATACTGGCAAGATAGCCATACTCATTTGCTTCACATGCTAACCGATGAACTTGATGATACACGCCTTGCTGAAGAGGTTCGCACTCCGTGGGGAAATGATCAAATTGCCATCTGTGTACTGCTCATGGAGATGTGCGAGCATGACCGCGAACACTTTCTGTTTATCGAGCGTCACGTTTAGCCAATTCTAAATCTTACCGCTGGGCCTGAAATATCTCACGATCCGGCAGGCGTATAGCCGTTAAAATACCGCTTTTGTATGCTCCTGTGTCTATCCCAATTTTATTGGCTTGCAAAAGCGGTTCAGCCATCTGCCAGTGACCAAACACAACAGGCTTCCCCCAATCATATTTGCTATCCAAAAAGTCTTTTGCTCCCCACATTTTTTGCATTGCTGCTGTACGAGAAAAAGGTTTGCCGGGTCGCACTCCTGCATGAACATAGTATGCGTATTCATCTTCATATTCAATACAAGTTTCTTCTAAAAAGAAGCCAACTGAGAACGGCATATCTCCCTTGCAAGCATCCCAGATATCAAGCGCACCATCTAAATCTGACGGTTGGCTAAACCTCGCCCCGTCCCACTGCTCAAGCCACACATCATCATGATTGCCACGTAAGAAAATACACTTTTCATGCTGTTTTTTCAATTGTAACAGCTCTTGAACTGTTGCAATTGAATCTTCACCACGATCCATGTAATCCCCTAGAAATACAAGTGTATCCTCATCTCGAAACGGCAAAAGCGTAAGTAGGCGACGCAATAAAGTAACTTCACCATGAAGGTCTCCGATAGCATACGTATATGGCTTATTGAGCAAGGTCTCTACATCATCGTTCATCATTGCCTCCTTATGCCGTATTGTATAGCATAAAGAGGCAGTGGGAAAAGCTTATCGCTTTTCCCACCGTGTAAAGGTCACGCCACAAATTCAATCAACGGTATGCCTCGAAGGGCTGAGGCACACCAAGACGGCCATCCGACCATGCAAGGTAGAGTTTTGTTCCAGTAGATGAACTACCAGAGGTTGCGATGACGTAGTTGTCAGTGTAGTCGCCGAAGTTCGGGTTGATGTCTGAGGAGACAGTAAGCCAGTCGGTTGCCTGCGTCGTTATCAACGTGTTCGCAGGTGTTCCTGTCGCACGTGGGTTGACATTCAGAGCCGCATAGAGGGTTGTGGCTGCGGAGTTCGCGGATGTTCGATTGTAGAACGAGACGTTCAACAGGCCATTCGCATTCGCGTTTCGCAATGCTGGCAACATATGCCATCCACCAACACTACTATTGATACGTACCGGGGAAGATTGTACGCTTGTGAGACTCACCAGATCAAAGCTTTGCATCAGAATGTCGCCGACGAGATGTGTACGTGCGTCGTTCCAGACCAGACTCACCGTGCCGTACCTGTCGCTCACAGCAATACGTGGGAAGTCGCTCATCGGGAAACGACTATAGCCGGGGATGAACGCAGCTTGCATCGACGTGACATTCAGGGTATTCTTCGCTGCTGGCCCCGAACAGGACGATGTTGTGGACATCGTGAGACAGGCGAAAGGCACGTAGTTTACAACATTTTGTACAGGAAGTGACGTGCAGAGATTTCCAGGGAAAGAAAACAAGCTCGTTGACCAGTTGTGTTCATAACCCACGTAGACCGCTCCCGTCTTCACATCAACCGCTGGATATGCACCCTCATTTTCACAGAAGTTGACATCAGGTGGCGCAACAACGAAGTACGGAGAAGTCGTCTTTGACTGCGAGCCTGCACCACCGTTCACACACACAGGCGCACCAGCTGTACCACCCAATGCACCCGTGCCACCGTTGGGAGTACCGATATCGCACATTGCAAGTTCGACAATCGAGCCTGTAAACCCAAACTCGGTATACGATGCATAGAGGCGTCCATGAACCGGGTCTATTGAGAGAAAATCTTTATCAAGGAAGCTACAAAAGGTCGTTCCTTGCTGAGGCGTCTGACACTGTGTACTCGCACCAATGATGATTGGTTGGCTGCATTGAATTGTCGCGCTCGAACCATTGCCGCTAGCTTTACATGCCGCCATTGCTATATATGAGCGTGCATCAGCAGGAAGGCCAGTTTTAGGAGAGAAGACGCCGTTGTAGAGGCTACTTATGTAAAAGTAGGATGAGCCACCAGACTGCCATGCCTCGACACTGGGGTCGCC
>DAIQNC010000645.1:0-2560 GCA_036788655.1 Ktedonobacteraceae bacterium | reverse complement strand
ACAACTAAAATACGAATGTGCTACTGATAGTACATGATTTGTTTGTGTCTATTGCAATTTCGCCACATTTCATGCATAATGCAAATGGAATATTGATGAGGAGGCATGAAGTGTCATGCTATCAATGGCGAGAAGTTGCGCGGTTATTGGCCTTGATGGAGCGTTGGTCGAGGTCGAGGTAGATATTTCTAATGGTCTGACCGCATTTGCGATTGTCGGACTCCCCGATGCCGCCGTGAATGAGGCGAAAGAGCGTGTCAAGGCGGCGATTAAAAACAGTGGCTGCCTTTTCCCTTACAAACATGTGACAGTAAATCTTGCCCCTGCCGACCTGCGAAAAGAGGGGCCAGCGTATGACCTTCCTATAGCCGTAGGTATATTGCGAGCTTATGGTCAAATCATGCCAGATGAGCGTATTGAAAGTTACCTCTTCCTGGGTGAGTTGTCGCTTGATGGAACAGTACGTCACACAAACGGTATTCTGCCTATGGTTGGTGTTGCACGTGAAAAGCAGGTCAAGGCGGTGTTCGTTCCATCGGTAGATGCAGCGGAAGCGACGCTGATTGATGGCGTCACGGTCTATCCCGTAGAGACGTTGGGGCAACTCGTCGCACATCTCAATGGGGATCGTCAGATTGAGCCGTATACTCGTGACCCCCATTTGTTAGATCATGTGGAGGATGCTGTCTACACACATGATTTATCAGCAGTGCGTGGACAGGAGCATGTGAAACGTGCCTTAGAGGTAGCTGCCAGTGGTGGGCATAATATTTTGATGAGCGGCCCCCCCGGTTCGGGTAAAACACTTCTTGCACGAACCACGCCTTCTATCTTGCCTCGTATGGTCATCGAAGAAGCTCTTGATGTCACAAAGATATACAGTGTGAGTGGGATGTTGCCGCCTGACGTACCACTTATTTTGCAACGCCCATTCCGGTCGCCACATCATACGACAAGCCATGCCGGATTAGTTGGTGGTGGGCGAATACCGCGTCCGGGAGAAATTAGTCTTGCACATCGTGGTGTTCTATTTCTCGATGAATTACCGGAGTTTGGGCAGAATGTGCTTGAGGTGTTGCGTCAACCACTCGAAGACAAGCTTGTCACCATCTCACGCGCTCAGGGAACGATTACGTATCCTGCGAATTTTATGCTTGTCGCCTCGATGAATCCCTGTCCCTGCGGCTACTACGGCGACCCAGTGCGTGAATGTACCTGCTCTGCTACCGCAATTTCGCGCTATCAGAAGCGTATCAGTGGGCCATTGCTGGATCGCATCGACATCCACGTCGAAGTGCCACGTGTCGATTATGAGAAGCTCGCTGATAAACGCAAGGTCGAGGACTCCGCAACGGTTCGTCAGCGTGTGCAGATAGCGCGAGAACGCCAGCTAGAGCGTTTCAAAGGGACAAAGCTTACCTGCAATGCCGAAATGGGGCCAGCCGAGGTACGCGATTTCTGCCAGGTCGAAGCGTCCGCCGAAAAGTTGCTCAAAGCCGCAATGCAACAATTGCACCTGTCGGCGAGAGCCTTTCATCGCGTTCTCAAGCTCTCACGGACTATCGCCGACCTTGCAGGAAGCGAAACGATTGCGGCAAATCATGTTGCGGAGGCAGTACAATATAGACCGCGTATGGGAATGTAGAATAATGGCCTATCTGTAGTCCGACGATTCATCGCGGAAGTGGGTCAATTATAGTGCAAACTCGTCCGCGATGAATCGTCGGACTACAGATAGGGGGTGTTAAAAGCTAAAACTGCCCGTTCCAAATCCCACTCCTACACAGAAGATGAGCGACCAGAGAATGAGATGTTCGACCCATGTGCCGACACGGAAACGAAGTGAGGTTAGTGGAATCAAGCCATACCGTTTTTTGAAAGGCCACAGAAGCGGTATGCCCTCTTTCGTCAGACTATCAGCGAGCAGGTGAAGAGCATAGCCGAACAGGAGCGAATAGAGGGCAAGGCGAAGCATCGCTTGTGTTGAGGCTGAGAAGATGATACCTTGAGAGCCACCCAATGCCATTGCCAGACTTCCTACACCGATACACAGCCCACACAAGAGCAAGACGCCAAAGATACTGTGTGTTATAGAACGATGCTCACACCAGTGATGCAATGTGCGGCTTATTGCCCCAAACCGCCTCCCAAGAATGCTGTTAGGATGGTCGATATCCGGTAACAGTGCGCCGAATAGCACCAGCACATAGTAAATGCTTTTCTGAGTCAGTGATGGTAAGAGCATAGATGTGATAAATATATGCCCATTTACCAATGCAAGCAGAAACGACCAGGAATAGGCTTCTCCACCAATATGAACAAAGCTGCTCATCATAACGGCTGATGCAGCATTAAACGCGAGATGCGATCTCCCCATCATATCCAATTTCTCCATCCAGATAGTCTTGTATCACAGTTGTGTTATCCACAATCTTTCATGGAGAATAATCGGCTACTAGGTGCTGAGTTATAGGACCATAAGTCAGGAAAATTGCATGTATGAGTATACTGACTGTAAGAACATATCATTCATGGAAGGGTAGATATATGCAAAAGCGTG
>DAIQNC010000644.1:0-2573 GCA_036788655.1 Ktedonobacteraceae bacterium | reverse complement strand
TGGCTATCAGCAGCAAGGGACTCCAACGATAGCGATTGCTTCTGTCGATGTTCACAGTGGTAGCGTCGTCTATCTCACTGTATCCGCGCACAGCACATGGATGTACGTCTTCTCATCATCACAGCTTGATGCATGGCGACAAACAATCAAAGGCGCGACTCCTACCGCCGCTCTTGCCTATCTTAACGCGCAACAGGGCGTAGCAGGTGTGCAAATCCAGCTACCGTTTGAAACAGACCATTTCCCAACATCTCTGGATGAGATTAGGATCGTGCTGGTCAATGCTGCTACGACACAATAGAGTACAATGTACAATACAGTACGATACATTGTTTCAGTGTGTTATACTGTCCGCATGAGTCATCTAAAGACAAGCTAGTTCAATGATGCGCTAGTCTTGAAAGGATAGAGCGTGGAAGAGAAGACTGATTCCGCATCAAAAGAGATGCGTTACTACAATACAATTCTGGACGCGATAGGCGATACTCCCCTTGTGCGTCTTCATCGCATTGCAAGCGATGTGCCTCCTGTTGTACTCGTGAAAATGGAGATGCTCAACCCTGGTGGAAGCGTTAAAGATCGCATCGGGCCAGCAATGATTGACTACTGTGAGAAGCAGGGGTTGCTCCGTCCTGGCGGTACAATAGTTGAGCCGACAAGTGGTAATACAGGGCATGGACTGGCTATTGCGGCGGCTATTAAGGGCTATCATTGTATCTTTGTGATGACCGATAAAGCTAGCGAAGAGAAGCGAAGTCTGCTACGTGCGTATGGTGCAGAAGTCGTCATCTGCCCTAGTAGTGTTGATCATACTTCGCCCGAATATTACAAGAATGTTGCTCATCGTCTCGCGGATGAAATACCCGGTGCAGTCTGTCCCGACCAGTATGCAAATCCTGCCAACCCGATGACGCATTACATGACAACTGGCCCTGAAATCTGGCGTGATACGGCAGGGCGCATTACCACATTCGTCGCAGGAATTGGAACAGGCGGCACAATCTCTGGTACTGCACGTTTCTTGAAGGAGCAGAATCCGAACATCAAAGTAATTGGCGCAGACCCTCCCGGCTCTGTTTACTCAGGGGACACTCCGAAGCCGTATAAAGTCGAGGGCATAGGTATGGATATCTACCCACACAACTATGATCCGACGCTTGTGGATGAGTTTGTGCGTGTCGATGACCGTACCTCGTTCTACTGGGCGCGTCGCCTCGCTCGTGAAGAGGGTATCCTGACGGGTGGTTCGGCTGGCACGGCACTTGCCGCAGCACTGACGTATGCAAAGCGACTCACGCCCGATGATGTTGTCGTCGTGTTACTCCCCGATACTGGACGTGGCTATCTAAGCAAGGTATTCAATGATACCTGGATGCGCGAAAACGACATGCTCATGCCTGCCGAAACGTCGCAACCAACTATGCGCGACGTGCTGACCTATCGCCGTAGTCATGAGCGAAGTATGCCGCTTGTTGTCAGCGTTAGCTCCACCGACTCTATCGCGGATGTCGTCGAGCTACTACGTCGCTATGGTATCAGTCAGACACCCGTGATGGAGCATGGGCAGATGGTCGGTAGCCTGACCGAAGACCTGTTGTTACGGCGAATGGCGAGCGGGGAGCCACTTACCGCAAGTTCCGTTGCCGATGTGCAGGGGCCACCGTTCCCACAACTTGATGCAGAGGCATCGACACGCGAGGCATATACACTCTTCGGAAGCGGTCAATCGGCAGTTGCCGTGATGAGCAATCATGTCGTTGCTGGTATCGTCACGAAGAGCGACCTGCTCGAATTCTGGGCACATGCACGTATTGAGCCGAGTACGACAACAGTGTAAGGTTGTAAAACATGAACGCTCCTTTTAACGGTCTGGGAATGCATCTGGGCAACATCGCACGGCTTTCCAATGCCAGAACACGCTCCATTAGCGCGGAAAATCCAACAGGCGCAAAAGGTCAAGGCGGTATGGCGACGACCGGAACAGGAGTGTTTCCTGCCCGTGAACTTGGGCAAGGCTGGAAAATCTCTCCTTCTATCAATATTGCTCCAGGTGACACGATCACACTTGCTGATATTCAAGAACCTGGAGCAATTCAACATTTCTGGATGACGACACATCCCAATTTCTGGCGCAAACTGGTTATTCGAGCCTACTGGGACGGGGAAGAATTTCCTTCTATTGAATGTCCTCTCGGTGATTTTTTTGTCAATGGATGGTGTGAATGCTGTAACGTGAATTCTCTTCCCATTGTTGTCGCGCCAGCAGGAGGCATGAACTCGTACTGGGAAATGCCATTTCGGAAAAGCGCACGTCTGACTATTGAGAACCTCTCAACGGAATCAGCAGTTCTCTTTTATCAAATCGACTATATCCTCACCGACGTTCCTGACGACGTTGCCTACTTTCACGCTCATTGGAGGCGCAGTAATCCTCTTGCCTACAAAGAGGTACACACCTTGCTTGACAACGTGCAGGGAAAAGGTCATTACGTTGGAACATATCTCGCATGGCAAGCAAACAATACTGGATGGTGGGGCGAAGGCGAAATGAAGTTTTACATGGACGCTGATAC
>DAIQNC010000643.1:0-2579 GCA_036788655.1 Ktedonobacteraceae bacterium | reverse complement strand
ACTAGTAGCAAATTCCATAATCAGATCGTATGGTACAATGCCTCTGTGAACAGTTCGATTCGCTTGTTTCCTTCTGTCAATCATGTCATTTTTGAAGAAGAGGCAAGTGAGATAAGAAATTTTAGGAGGATGCAATGACGCGACCTGTCACCCTCTTCACGGGTCAGTGGGCCGACCTTCCATTGGAAGAACTTGCGAGCAAGGCCAGTACGTGGGGCTTCGACGGCCTGGAATTGGCATGCTGGGGCGACCATTTCGATGTGCAACGTGCGCTCAAGGAGCCAGATTACATACAATCTCGCCATGATATTCTCAACCGCTACAACCTCAAGTGTTATGCCGTTGCCGTTCATCTTGTTGGACAGGCAGTATGCGACCCGATAGATGAGCGACATAAGAGCATTGTTCCGCCTCACGTATGGGGCGATGGGAAGCCAGAAGGTGTGCGCCAACGTGCAGCACAAGAGGTGATGGATACGGCGAGAGCGGCAGCAAAGTTTGGCGTGACTCAGGTGAATGGTTTTACTGGCTCCAGTATCTGGCATCTGCTCTATTCGTTTCCACCAAACGACTTTGCTGAGGTCGAGCGTGGCTATCAAGATTTCGCTGCTCGTTGGAATCCCATTATGGATGTGTTCAAGCAAGAAGGAGTACGCTACGGACTAGAGGTACATCCTACCGAAATCGCTTATGATTTTGTGACCACACGCAAAGCACTGGATGCACTGCATAATCGGCCTGAGTTCGGTATCAACTTCGACCCAAGCCACTTTGTGCATCAATTTCTCGACTCTGCCGCCTTCGTCGAAGAGTTCGCAGACCGCATTTATCATGTGCATGTCAAGGACTCGAAGCGGCTGTTGAATGGACGCAGAAGCATTCTCGGTTCACATCTCAACTTCGGTGAAGCACAACGCGGCTGGGATTTCGTTTCGCCCGGACATGGGGATGTCGATTTCGAGTCGCTCTTCCGCGTTCTCAATCGTATTGGCTATCAGGGTCCGCTTTCTATTGAATGGGAAGATTCCGGTATGGATCGAGAATGGGGAGCGCAAGACGCCCTCGCCTTCGTGCGCCGTACCGATTTCGCGCCATCGTCGGTTGCCTTCGATGCTGCGTTTAGCAGAGCTGAGGATTAGACAAGCTGACGAAAAGCCTGTAGGGACAGATTCATCACGTCCGAACGTGAGGTTGGTGGTGCTTACGTTCGGACGTGATGAATCTGTCCCTACATGTCCCATGTTAGAGGAGGGAAATGTTCTATGGGGCCTATCAACATCTATGAATACGAAATGTTAGCCCAGAGCCGTATACCTCAAGCTGCCTGGGACTTCTATGCTGGTGGAAGCGACGCCGAGGTAACACTACGCGAGAATCGTGCAGCATTTGAGCGTATACGATTGCGCCCTCGCGTTCTTGTAGATGTCAGCAATTGTGATGTACGTACTACTGTACTGGGAATACCAATACAAATGCCCGTGATAATCGCACCAACTGCTGCACACGGAATGGCGCATGATGAGGCAGAATGTGCAACGGTACGGGCGGCAAGTGCATCTGGCACATTGATGACGGTGAGTAGCGAGGCCACACGTTCTCTCGAAGAGATTGCTCATGCGGCAACTGGCCCACTCTGGTTTCAGTTGTACATTAAAACCTATGAACAGGCACGAAATTATGTGCAACGGGCTGAGGCTAGTAGCTATCAGGCAATTGTCTTGACCGTAGACATGCCGCGTTTTAGTAGAAGAGAACGTGATATTCGCAATGACTTCACAACCTTCCAACGAACGCACTACCCTCATGTATCTTCAGGTCATGCGAAAGCTGTTGATGCTACTGTGGCAGACACAGGCGGAATGGTTGCGGATGAGGAATATGTAGGTCATACACTTACATGGGATGTAATCAACTGGCTTCGGTCAATAACATCGCTACCTATCATTCTGAAAGGGATACTGACCGCCGAGGATGCGTTGTTAGCAGTTGAGCATGGGGTCGCTGCTATCGTAGTCTCGAATCATGGAGGGCGACAGCTTGACGGTGCTGTACCAACGATTGAAGCATTGCCAGAGGTCGTCGATGCTGTCGCAGGACGTTGTGAAGTCTATCTTGATGGTGGCATACGGCGCGGCACAGATATCCTCAAAGCACTAGCACTTGGAGCGCGAGCTGTACTTATCGGGCGTCCCGTCCTCTATGGCTTGATTGTGAATGGGCAGCAAGGTGTAGAGCATGTGCTACGTATTTTGAATGAAGAGCTGATGCTTGCAATGGCTCTGGCTGGCTGTCCTACATTGGAGTCTATTTCTCGTTCACTTGTGAAATGCTATCATTAGACATAGGAAGTGAGGCGATATTTCACCCGGAACATTTTCATTATCGTGGACATTCTCAGTAGTCACAACGGCCTGGAGACATGTATCTGGCTCGCAGAACATCCACATCTCCAGTATGTCTTCATTTGACGTGACACAAAATGTCAGGAAGCAAAAGCTTTTGCTGATCGATCAGGTTCGTAACGCAAGGCAACGACTCCGCTCTGAAAGGTCTTTGACTCCGACAGTTTCAGTGGGAAT
>DAIQNC010000642.1:0-2584 GCA_036788655.1 Ktedonobacteraceae bacterium | reverse complement strand
TGTTGCAAGAACACGTGAGTTCTTCAGAAAGAAAGGAAACATAATGGCTAAAACTTGGTTTATCACCGGCGCATCATCGGGCTTTGGACATGAGTGGACGCAAGCCGCCTTGGAACGGGGAGATAGGGTTGCTGCGACAGCTCGTAACGTGGGGTCCTTAGACTCGCTCGCCGAGAAGTACGGCGATGCCGTCTTGCCGCTGCGCCTCGATGTCACCAATCGGAGCAACGTTTTTGAGACGGTGCAGCGAGCCGCTGAACACTTCGGCTCGCTCGATGTTGTGATCAACAGTGCTGGCTATGGTCAGTTTGGCATGGTCGAGGAACTGAGCGAGGATGATATCCGGGCGCAGTTGGAGACGAACTTCTTTGGTGCGCTCTGGGTCACACAGGCGGCACTGCCGATCATGCGGAAGCAACACTCAGGCCGCATTCTTCAGGTCACCTCTGAAGGTGGTGTTCGTGCATGGCCCGGCATCGGTGCCTATCATGCGTCGAAATGGGCGCTTGAAGGGCTGTCCCAATCGCTCTCCCAGGAGGTCAAGCAGTTTGGCATCCATGTGACGGTGGTTGAGCCTGGTCCATATGCAACTGGTTTTGCGGCTAGCCACCGGAATAGTAAAGAAAATCCCGACTACAAAATAGTGCGTGACGGCATCGACTATAACTGGCAATTTGGGATCCTCAGTGCGACCCGTCGCGCTATCTTGAAGGTGGTTGACGCCGAGCAACCCCCGCTGCGGATCTTACTTGGCAAGTCACTTGAGCCTCTCACCGCCGAATACGAGCAACGCCTAGCCACCTGGAACAAGTGGCAGTCCGTCTCACTTGAGGCATTCGGAGCATAACGAGCAACCCCACATCTCTTACCTGGAATATTCCGAACGCTGCCCTATGATCAAGGCGGCGTTCGTCGCCTTTCTCAGGGTATCAAACAGTGCATCCTACATCACCCCGATGGACGAAAAACCGAGATGCTCTGACCATTGACGAATGCAACGAAAAAGACTAGACTAGCCATTAAGAAAGAAAGCGCAAGCACTGTTCTATTCATAATTATATATTGAGCGAGGAAGGCGTGCATGACGACGACTACAACACACTCTGCGATAGATACGGATTTTGAACTGGTTATTGGACTTGAAGTCCACTCACAACTCCTGACGAAAAGCAAGATGTTCTGCGGATGCAGCACAGGCTACGCGAATGAAGCACCCGATACGCATGTATGCCCGGTTTGTATGGGAATGCCTGGCGTGATGCCCGTGATTAACCAGGAAGCAGTGCGCTACACAATTATGACCGCGCTGGCCCTGAATTGTACGATTCCCGAATACTCGAAGTTCGACCGCAAAAACTATCCCTATCCCGATCTAATGAAGGGCTATCAAATCTCGCAGTATGACATTCCTCTAAGCAAGGATGGCTACCTCACCGTTGAATTGCACGGACAGACACGGAAAATTGGCATCACTCGCGTCCATCTTGAAGAAGATACCGCCCGCTTGAACCATCATAGCGGTTACAGTTTGATTGATGTGAACCGCGCAGGTACGCCGCTCATGGAGATTGTGAGTGAGCCAGACATGCGAAGCGCGGAAGAGGCGCGGCTCTACATGCAAAAGCTACGTGAAATCCTGATTTATCTCGGTGTCGCCTCTGGTCGCATGGAAGAGGGAAGTCTGCGCTGTGATGCCAACGTCTCGGTACGCCCACGTGGACAGGAGCAATTTGGGACGAAGACCGAGATTAAAAATATGAATAGTTTCCGCGCCGTCGAGCGTGCTATTGAATATGAGGCACAGCGTCAGATAGAGGTGATACGCTCTGGTGGTGTGGTCGTGCAAGAGACACGCGGCTGGGTTGAAGGACGTGGCGTTACCGTCTCGCAACGTAGCAAAGAGCAGGCACACGACTACCGCTACTTCCCGGAGCCAGACCTGCCACCTCTGCTGATTAGCCGCGAGAGCGTTGAGGAGATTCGTTCGCATCTGCCTGAGTTGCCGGATGAGCGACGTGCGCGTTATCGCTCGGTCTTCGGACTCTCTGAGCAAGATGCAAATGTGTTGACGGAAGAGAAAGCACTCGGCGATTACTTTGAACAGGTCATGGCGATTTCGACGGGGAGCAATGTGAAGGCGCGAGCGAAGCTTGCGAGTAACTGGCTCCTGAGCGAAGTGGTACGTCTGCTCAAGGCAAACGCGATTTCGATACAGGATAGTCCACTGCGCCCACAGGCACTGGTGAACCTGCTCGATCTGCTTGATAAGGAGCGCATCACGGGCAAGCAAGCCAAAGAGATACTCGACGAAGCCTTTGCTACTGGCGAGATGCCAGAGGCGATTGTTGAGCGTAAGGGTATCAAGCCGCCAATTAGTGACCTGGGGGCAATCGAACGCATCGTAGAGGAGGTCATTGCAAAGAACGAGAAGATTGCGAACGATTATCGGGGCGGTAAGACGAACGCCTTACAAGCTCTGGTAGGTCAGGTGATGAAACAGACGCGAGGTCAGGCGAAAGCTGACATCGTACAGGCGATGTTGAGAAAGAAATTGGATGAGACATCACCAGCGTAGGTGAAGGTT
>DAIQNC010000641.1:0-2586 GCA_036788655.1 Ktedonobacteraceae bacterium | reverse complement strand
ACTGATTCGATGTCGAGTCCCTAACAGGCTCTAGTGTTTGAGTGGGACGAGGCACGTCGGCATGTGTAGCAGAGAGGCGAGGTTGCGTGTCTCGCGGCGAGAGTTCTTTCCCAATGGGGGACATCTGTGGTTGTGTTCCCTGAGAAGCTGTAATTCTGGCGGCTGTTGCAGATGGTACTGCTGGTATAGAGCTTGAGTCTGAGGATAGAAAGAAAAAACGGCAACGACCCCATGAACGGAGCCAACGAATAGCGGCAGTTCCATTCAGTTCTTCATTGTGACCATTGCGCCCACCGCGCACATCACTTAGTTGACCGTTATCGAATCGAATCCTTCCCGACTCAATACGCGCTCCGGTATCCCGCTCGACATAAAGGTCTCCCGTCTTCCGTCCAAGCTGGATCACCTCGATAATCTGGAAAAGTTGCTCCGTTTCCGTTCCGCGTTGTGGTGGCATAAACGTCGCACCTTGTCTCTCTGCACAATCTATTATTCAGTGTGAATGCTACACATGATACTGGCAATATCACTATGCTTGTCTTTACAGACATGCACAAACACACCAAATGTTTTCATGCAACATGGTATCACACAATGGTACATTTTGACAAAACACAAAGCTGAATTTATTAAATACACGAGAGAACAGGTACTTTTGGGGGATAAACGACGGGAAAAATGGCACTTCTCTGTATTCCTCGTTATGCATGTGTGCGGCGTGAAAAAAGAATTTGGCGTTGCTCACATAGACATGTTATACTTCATAGACATACTGAACGTAACAGTTATTCGGATTGGAAGCAGGAGCTAGCGTCGATGGAGTCTCGAAACCTCTCTCAATCTTCAGAGATGTATCCTGATATGGGGGGACACGGCAACGGCACTCGTACTGGTAGTATACGTAGTGGAAGGACTGTACACAACATACATCAAGAACTACATGGAGATAGTATAGATAGCATACATAACGTGCCACAACAAGAATTGCTCTCGATTAACGAACTGGCGCGTTGTTGCTCCGAAGAGACAAACAAATTTCTCAAGCAGAGTGCATCGAATGATCGCTATTGCCTGGAGCTTTTTCGCCGTGCCATTGTGAAACGAGATGATGATGCATGGTCATGTATTTATCAGCAGTATGCTCCTCTTGTGCTGACATGGGTTACGCAACACCAGAGTGCGGCCCCTCTACTTGGGCAGGATGGCAGTGGGCCATTGGTGAATGCCGCCTTTGCGAAGTTTTCACAGGCACTTACACCGACGAAGATGGCGAATTTCGACTCTCTTGCTGCTGTCTTGAAATATCTCAAGATGTGTGTTCATAGCGTGGTTGCGGATGAGGTACGTTCGCGTCAATCGCGGCAATACGAAGAGACATTGGAACTGGTCGAAAACGAGCCAGCGTCGGATGATCCTGCCGATGATGTGGTATCGAACATCTCAGCACAAAGCCTGTGGCAGGTCATTCAGGAGGAACTGAACGGTGAGGAGGAGCGTGTGCTGATTTATCTTGCCTATATTCAGGGCATGAAGCCGGGCGAGATTAGTAGCCAACACCGACGCCTCTTTCCAACTGTTGATGATGTCTACCGCATCAAGCGTAACGTATTGGAGCGATTAAGGCGTAACCGCCGATTACAGGCAATGTTCCGTCAACATTTCTAATTGCAGAAATGGTGAGCAGGATACAGGCTGTTGACATATGGTAGACGTGCAGAAAGAATGCGAAAATTAAGGGATACCCCGTTTATTTGCATAGATAAACAGAATTGCCGAGTAGCCATGTAGGAACCTGTGATGCTGGGGAGAATCATATGGTAGCTACGTGTTTTACTCTAAGAATGGTGAGGAAACGCTCATGGAGTGTCGTGAACCGGGTGCAATCCGTGATGAAGAATTATTCGCCTATCTCGCGGGGGAGAAAGTGCGACCTGCTGTGATACAGCACCTTGAGCATTGCCCAGCTTGTATGGCGCAAGTGGCAATGTATCGAAAAATGGATAGCACCCTGGCTAGTACATTATATCGTTGGAATTGTCCACCAGGTGAGGTACTTGGCGACTATCAGTTCGGCTTGCTCCAACCAGGGCAATCGGCAGAGGTGAGGAGCCATGTCAGTACATGTGCATCCTGTACTGCTGAACTGACGGCCCTCGCAGCCTTTCTTGCGAACGATCCCTGGTTGGAACCACAGCCTGTTGTACAGGTTGCCGCCCGTCAAAATCGCTCTCCGATGCGACAGGCACAACGTGCGCTGGAGAACTTGCGTGACCAGTCGCTAGAGGGTGCGCGACGTATCGCTGCCACATTTGTGCCATCGCAACCACGTCTGGCGTCTCAACGTGATGCCTCGTCTCAGGTCGCGCAGTGGCCGCGCCGCTATACGGCGGAAGACGTGAACATCTCGATTCAGGTTGAGCATGGTCTGAACCGTCGTGATGCGCTTCAAGTCATCGGCTTTGTCACACGCAAAGGTGCTGCTATCGAAGCTCTCGATGGGACATCGGTGCAACTTCTCGCGTCGTCAAGCGTAACAGGTACAACGGAAATTGCTCATACACAAAAGATTGATGACCTGGGCAACTT
>DAIQNC010000640.1:0-2600 GCA_036788655.1 Ktedonobacteraceae bacterium | reverse complement strand
GGTGGGTGTGGGAGCCAGGGTGTGATAGAATCAGACCCCTACACGCTGGTGGTGATGAGGGTTTTCGGATAGGAAACATGACGAGTGTTAGAAAGGAGATATGTCCATCATGGAAAGAAACGCTCACCACCAGCGTGTAGGGGTCTGATTCTATCACACCCTGGCTCACTATTCACGGATGTCAAGAATAATTTCTCAATCTTCATTATTACACTCCACGTCCTACACCACCCACGTCCACCATTAACAAACGACTACTCCGCATATTCCAACGAGGTCAACCCCACACTCTTATACGCCGACAACTGCCCCACATACGCCGCTCGATACGTTCCCGATGTCGGCGCAACATCCAGATAGTCGCGTCCAACCGCGATAGTGATATAACTAAGCGTTGTTTCACGATTATGCGTCGGGTCAAGTGGCAGGATTAGAGCCTTATCGGGTTGTTCTTGCACGGGTAACAACACCTCGACCCACGCATGAGTGCCGCCCTCACCGAGCATGTGACCGGAGACATAACGCGCTGGCAATCCACACATGCGGCAGAGAACGAGCATGATGTGCGCGAAATCCTGGCACACACCCTTTCCTAACGTGAGAGCTTCGGATGCAGTTGTGCGAATATGCGTGATACCATGCTCATACTGTAGCGCGTGATACGCCCATTCGTTGATGCGACGTGCTAACTGCTCACCCTGCAATCCCTCTCGTTGCAACGTTTCCGCAACGTCTCGCAATCTATCGTCGGGTTGCGTCAATTTCGAGGGATTGAGATAACGAGCATCATGCAGGCTTGTACCGGGAAGATAGTGCGAGCCGTTATTCGCGGCACGCTCCACAACAATCCATGCCTCGAAATCAATTGCTTGCTCGACATGCGGCACGAAGGGCGTAAGGACGAAATTGCCGAACTCGTCTTCGTGATGCGTCGTCTCAGACTGCTCATTAGAGATTTCCATACGATGCACAATCAGTCGCTGGTCGCCGTAGTGTTCGGGTGGCACAATCATCAATACCTGACGCAGGTCGTCGATGGGGCCAGGGTATTCGTAACACAAATGTTGATGAATTAAGTAGGCCGTGCGCTGTACGCGCTGCCAGTCAACATCGCGGTGGTCGATAAGGTCGAGTGAAGCAATGTTCGTATGAAGATGTATCTCTTGATTCATGCCTGGATGGTATCCTCTTGCGGTGCTGGTGATGTCTCCTGAATTGTTCCCTGCGATGGCTCCGTACCTGCTGCCTCTGATGCAGACTTGAAGGCATCGAGTGAGACCTGCTCGGCCCAGACGGTCATATTTTTGAGTTTTGGGCCACCATAGGTTGTCACCATCGCCACATCGAGGGCATCGCGTCCACGTCCAATAAGGACACGTCCGATACGTCGTGCATTGTTACGCGGGTCGAACGTCCACCATCGCCCATCGAGAAAGACTTCCGTCCACGCACAGAAGTCCATCGGATGATCGGGCGGCGTCACGCCGATATCAGGCAGATAGCCGAAGACGTAGCGTGCTGGAATATTCAATGCGCGACAGAACGTCACCGCAAGATGTGCGAAGTCACGACATACGCCCACGCGCTGCTCATAAACATCCGCCGATGTCGTCAACGACGTACTTGTGCCATACTGGAAACGGATATTGTCATGCACCCAGTCGTTGATGGCCTGGACACGCGCCCAACCCGGCTGTATCGCACCAAAGAGATTCCACGCCGTATCCGCAAGCACATCGGAGAGGCAGAAGCGGCTCGGCAACGTGTACACCAGCGTATCGTCAGGTAGCTCTTCTATCGGCATCTGCCTCGCATCGGGTGCGGCTTCGTCCAGTTCGCCAGATACTTCGGCGATAGCGTTATATCGCCAGATAAACTCGCCAACGGGCATCGTCACACGCTGGCAAATATTTCCAAAGAGGTCGGTGTAGGGGTGAAAATCGACATGCGGTGTCGTCTCCCACATCTCATGGAGCAGAGAGTGAGCCGCATCCAATCGCGGTTGCACCTGAATGATCGTCGGAGTAGGCCACGTTGCCTCATACGTAAACTCGCATCCTACTCGTACATGTATCATCTTGTTCTGTCCTCTTTTCCTTTCGAGCTACAACAACATTTCGAGCATGAGCATATCACGGCACTGAATACCGTTCTCGAAAATAGGCTCATCATAATGTAATACGAAAAAGTCTCGCCGTATCGAGACAACGCGAAATCCAACCTTTTGATATAGATATAAAGTGACTATACCTGAGTTCCCTGTACCAATGATAACTTTTTTGTAACCTTTTTGTCTACAAAAGTTTATGGCATGATGGAGCAACATCGTCCCCAAACCACGCCCCTGCACAGGTTCGGCAACTGCGACATTTTTGATTTCGATGCTTCCTTCATCCTGTGGGTCAAGATGAATCACACCACAGACTACATCTTCATCGAACAGGACAAAGAGATAGCCACGCTCCAGGTACGCTCGAACAAGTTTTTCCGAAGGGTCGGCAAGCAAAAGTAGGTTCATGTACGACTCTCTGGATGTATTGATTTCCCGAATCTCCATGAACCTGCCCTTTCTTCGTAGCGTGTTGCTGTTGAGATAGTAT
>DAIQNC010000639.1:0-2605 GCA_036788655.1 Ktedonobacteraceae bacterium | reverse complement strand
TTGTAGCCTCATTTTCAACGGCATAGTCCATGACATCGCTGATAGACAACACCGCCTCATTGCCCGTGCTAATCAGCGCGTTCAAGCCGACATTATGCGTATAGGCGTAGCTGAACATGGAGCCTGTTAACGCGCCGCTCTGGGAAATAAGGGTGACACCCCCTGGAACGATGGGTGGATTGGCGGCTGGCATTGCACGAACGTTATCCTTCGCGTTGATAAAGCCCATGCAGTTCGGGCCAAGAAATACAAGGTCATGCATATGCGCGAACTCGATGAGGTCTTGTTGTCGCTGCTTCCCCTCATCATCAGTCTCGCCAAAGCCAGATGTGAGAATAACAGCGTTGCGGATACCTGCATCGACCATCTCTTGCAATACCGACTCTATCGAGTTGAGCGGAACCATCACGAAACCTAAATCGACTGTTTCGCCGATATCGGCAACACGTGCAATAGCAGGTTGACCATGTACCGTCGGATTGCGCGGATTGATGTAATAGAGATGACCAGGATACTTACTCTGGCTCAGAATGCCGTGCAACATCCACGACCACGTAGATTTGTCCGAAGCCCCAATGAGCGCAATACTCTTGGCCTCAAATAGAGCGCGTAACCGTTCAGGAGCATAGTGATGAGTCGAAAATATCGGGGGGACAGGATTCTGTACAGACGCCATGAAAACCTCCTTGTCAATCACTATTATGGACATGCATGTGTGGCAAAGGGTGTAATGAATTATACCCGTACATTGCAGAATACACCCACGATGTACGTTTCTGTTCTTTACCCTAACCCTATCCTCATCATTCCACTAACGCTGCAATGTACGGGTATAATTCATTACACCCTTTCCCCACGACCAATGTTCAACGTAATTTTTAATGTTCAGACGTGTCCGGTGTTCCAAATAATATATCAAAGATGGGTAGAGCGCGTTCAAGCACCTCCTTCTCTTCATCTGAGAGCAGGGCGAGGCGTTGCGACATGTTATCGACGTGGCGACGATTGGTAGCACGCAGAACGCTACGCCCTTCATCTGTGATTGTTACTTCAACGCTACGTTTATCATGGAGTGACTGGACTTTACAGAGCAAGCCCTGTCGCTCCATACGATGAATCAAGTCGGTCATGCTTGGCTGGCGAATCCCAGCGAACTCCGCGAGATCACTCACACGCCATTGCCGCTCATCACCGAGCAGGTCAAGCACCACCGCCTGTGAAAGCGTCAACGAGTCCTGCTCGCGCTGCCGCAAAAAGCGATAGGCACGAATTAAACGTAATCCTAATTGCTTCGCCAGTCTCCGTGTTATCTGTACCGTCTGTATTGACTGATGATCTTGTTCTAACTCAGGCGTACTTTCCATATACATAGGATACCTATATATTTTCAGATTGTCAATGCTTGAGAGGTTCATTTCACAGGGCCTTTCACTTGACAAGTAACGCCTTCAAGCCATATAATACAAACAAATCCGAGTATGTAAGTCAGGATTGCGAGAGGTGGAAACTATTTTCCCTCGCAACATATATAGCGTCGATTTGTACGGGCCTAATTAATTACGCCCTCTCAACTACTAAATGGAGTGATACATGAGCCAGGCATTTGAAATGGAAGCGAACGATTACGCTCCTGGATTCCATGTCGCCGAAAACTACGCCTTCAAGTCTGAAAAGGGACTGACCAGGAAAGTTGTCGAGCAGATTTCGGAGATGAAGGGTGAGCCGGACTGGATGCGGAAATTCCGCCTCAAGAGCCTGGACCTCTTCGAGAAGCGTCCGATGCCGACATGGGGCGCAGACCTATCCAACATCAATTTCGACGACATCTACTATTACATCAAGCCCGTTGCTCAACAGGGCAAGACCTGGGGCGACATTCCAACCGAAATTAAGGATACCTTCGACCGTCTGGGTATTCCACAGGCCGAGCAGAAGTACCTTGCGGGTGTCACTGCTCAGTACGAGAGTGAAGCGGTTTATCACAAGGTACGTGAAGACCTTGAGAAGCTAGGTGTCATCTTCACCGATATGGATACCGCCCTGCGCGAGTATCCCGATATCATCAAGGAACACTTTGGCACAGTCATTCCGCCGTCGGACAACAAGTTTGCCTCGCTGAATAGCGCGGTCTGGAGTGGTGGTAGCTTCGTTTACGTTCCCGCCAATGTGCGCGTCGAGATTCCGCTACAGGCATACTTCCGCATCAACGCGAAGAATATGGGCCAGTTCGAGCGCACACTGATTATCGCCGAGCCGGGTTCTTACGTACACTACGTTGAAGGCTGCACGGCACCGAGCTATACCAGCGACAGTCTGCACAGCGCGGTTGTTGAAATCAAGGTCAAGGAAGGCGCACGTGTACGCTACACGACCATCCAGAACTGGTCGAAGAACGTCTACAACCTCGTGACCAAACGTGCCGCAGCGTATCGTGATGCTACGATGGAATGGGTCGATGGCAACCTCGGCTCGAAGGTGACGATGAAGTATCCTGCCGTCCTGCTGATGGAGCCGGGTGCGCGTGGTGACGTTCTCTCCGTTGCCTTTGCGAACGACGGAATGCATCAAGATGCAGGCGCGAAGATTACACACCTTGCCCCACACA
>DAIQNC010000638.1:0-2611 GCA_036788655.1 Ktedonobacteraceae bacterium | reverse complement strand
CGCAATTGCCACCTGGAGCCTTCGGCGTCAGGCATCTGCTGTAGGTTCAATTTAACCTATCGTTGATGAATGTCCTATGTGTGGTCTGGCGATTTATCGCAGACCACACATAGGACATTCATCAATCCTACATGGACAAGCGTTTGAAGACTCGTTCGGGGATGCTTCTCACCACGAACATAATCACCGCCCAGTAAGCGGGTAGATACACAACATCTTTGCGTTGCATCATCGCGTGATAGACACCCTCGCCAACCGTTTTCGCACTTGCGAAGAGCAAGCCTTTTTTAAGCGAGGCCGTCATAGGCGTGTCTACTGTCCCCGGCTTGATTGTCACAACAGCAACATTCGATTTTGCAAGTCGGTTTCTCAGCCCTTGCAAAAACGCTGTTACTCCTGCTTTTGCTGTACCGTAGACATAGTTGCTCTGTCTGCCCCTATCTCCTGCAACGGATGAGATGACAGCAATAACGCCGCTTTTCTGTTGCTCGAAGTAGTTGGCACTCAATGTCAGAAGAGAGACGACGCTGAGGAAGTTTGTGTTTAGCTCCTTCATCGTCTCTTCGACGCTCTGCTCACATAATTGCTGATTGCCCAATGTTCCATGAGCAATGAGCAACATGTCGAGACTTCCTAACGTCGAGATAGCAGCATTGAGTAGCTCTTGATGCCGACTTACATCTGCAAGATCAAGCGCGTAAGTGTCGATACGTTTTGCGCCACGCACTTTCAGGTCGTTGGCAACGAACGTGCCACGAGGAAGAGTTCCGCGCCATCCTTCGCAAAGCATTTCGCCGCTTCGTGAGCAATCGCGGACGTTGCTCCAATAATCACTATTTTCATTTTTATACCGTTACCACGTTATTATTTGTTGTTTGAATAGACGTTGTATGCGTGACACGCCGCCAGAAACTCGATGAGAAGTGCGGGTCGATGTATTGTGAGAACTCATGCCACTGCGGATAGTACGCCTCGAAGCTTTCAGAAGACATACGTGCATCCTTCGCTGGATAGACCGCTCCGCCACTCTGCCGTACAACACCATCAAGTTCATCGAACAGGCGTAGTGTATGCTTGCCGTTGTTAGGAAAGTCGAGTGCGAGTGTCAGCCCAGGACGTGGGAACGAGAGCATTCCAGGCGATGGTACATCGCCGAACATCTTCAATACCGTCAGGAACGAGCCTTCACCTGAGCGGCTGATACGCTGGAGGATATCGCTCATCACCTCGTAGCCATCTTTGAAAGGAACGACGCACTGGTATTGCATGAAACCACGCTTGCCATACATGCGATTCCACTGGGAAATGGAGTCGAGCGGATAGAAAAACGGCTCGTAACGTTCTGTAGCCCGTACTACGTCCTGTCGCTGCTTGCGATAATAGACCTCGTTAAAGGCTTTGATGGAGAGTGTGTTCAACACGAACGATGGAAAATCGACGGGAACGGCTAATGGCAGTTTCTTCGGTGCGGGTTTGCCAGCCAGTTCAGGCGACTGGTTATGATTGCCGCGCATGAAGATACCGCGTCCTAGATGCGCCCCACGTGCAAGACAATCAACCCACGCCACCGTATATTCAAAATCTTTATCGGACTCGGCGGCAATCTCCATAAACTCTTTCAACGAAGGATAACGAATACTTTCCGTATCGAGATAGGGATTGGCGATGCGTTTGAGACGCACTTCCGCCCACAGGATAACGCCCGTGAGACCCAGGCCGCCAATTGTTGCCCGGAACAGGTCGCTATGCTCCGTCGGTGAACATACAAAACGCTCACCATTGGAGCGCAATAGCTCGAAGCGCGTTACATGCCGCCCAAATGTTCCGGCTTTATGATGATTTTTGCCATGAATATCGTTGGCAATTGCACCACCAACCGAGACAAACTTTGTACCAGGACTGACTGGCAGAAACCAGCCACGCGGCACAAATTCCTCAAGAATATCGGCAAGCGAGACGCCAGCTTCACAGCGTAACAAACCTTCGTTTTCATCGAACGCAATAAAACGATTCAAGTGGCTCACGTCGAGCGAGACACCGCCCCCATTCAAACAACTATCACCATAACTGCGACCATAGGCATAGGGAAGCAGAGAGAAATTCAAGTCGGCGAGGTCAGGCAATTCGTGACGCCAGTAGAGCGGCGTGGTCATTGCTGGCTTGACCTCTGGATAATGACCCCATGATTGGGGAATTTTTTGCTCTTGTATCATAGATAGGATTTTTAACCTCAAAAAAGTTGCAATGATATTCTCTCTTGATATAACGTACTACGCATAGAGATAGCTACTTCATTCACATAATTCACCGAAAGGTACATTGTATGCATATCGTTATCTTCGCAGGTGGCACAGTACAGCCAGGTTCAGCAGTCAATACGGCTCTTGCTCGTGCCGCTATGGTGATTGCCGCCGATAATGGCGCGGTCATAGCTTTACGTTATGGATTTACACCCGCTATTGTCGTCGGCGACTTCGACTCACTGACTATTCCACGTTCAGAGCTAGAGGCGAAGGGATGCAGATTAATTTCAGCCGCCGTCGAAAAGAACGAGACCGATACGGAACTCGCTGTACAAATTGCTATCGAACAGGGCGCGAATGAAATTACC
>DAIQNC010000637.1:0-2626 GCA_036788655.1 Ktedonobacteraceae bacterium | reverse complement strand
ATGGACGAGCATAGCCAGAACGTCTTCTGGCTCGACAACTGCTTCGTCGCCGACGACGTACAACCCTACCTCATCTACGGCTCCGTGCTGGACAATCAGAAGGCCATCGCCTCGAAGGGAACGTACTTGCAGAATCGCCAGTACCTGGACTTCTACTATCGAGACAACTACACCGTTGTCGAGATGGAGAGCGGCCCCTACCTCAATGCCGTTTACGAAGACCAGTACCTGCTACGCTACCCGACGGACGAGAACATCAACTTCGCACGTCTTCCATATGAACTAGGTATCCTGCACTACGCCTCGGACACACCCTACACACGCGGCAAAAACCTCGGTGCGGGCAGCCTCTCCTACTTCGGCATGGACTCGACCTACGCCGCCACCGTCGCCATCGTGCGCCGCATCTTCGAGAACGAAATACGCGCCGTTCGCGTGAGAGAACAGGCCGAGAAAACGCAAACCGATTCTGTAGGGGCGTAATTCAAGAAGCTTTAGAAACGAATTCGGTAACTTCGTAGAACCTAGATTTATCGATGGGTTCACGCACCACGAACCCATTGATAAATCGAGGTTCTACGAAGTTACTAATTCTGACCGTGGAATTTCATCTATTACGCCCTGGTAGTCCCATTACACAATGTTCAAGGCGTTTCAAATGTCTTTATCACCTCTTCGCTCAATTCAAAAGGCCATACCCATCCATTTTCTGTGGCGATAAAGGCGCAGACATCAGCTCCAAAGATGGCTGTTGTGAGCATGACATTCGTATAAATGCTTGCTCAACATCTACTGGTCGAAGTGACTTACCGACCAACTGATGAACATGAGTAGCCAATGCTCCGCCCGTCTTATCGACCCATACCATCGCCTCAACCGAGGTCGGGCTATTAGGCCATGTCAGCATCGTATCAAGTTGTGAGGCAGGATGAAAAGCGTAGTCAACACGCAACGGCACAGGTTCAGCGCGATAGACCGTCCAAGGATGCTCGTTCGCGCCCGGATAGGCAAGCAGCAAATCGCCGAATTGCGCCGCCCATGTCTTCCAGTTCTGCTCAAAAGAGGGAAGGTCAGCATCGCGTATAAAAAGAGCAACGTCGATATCCGACCATTCATCACTACGTCCCTCGCTGCTCGACCCGTAGTCGAGTAGGCCGATGATGCGTGGGTCTTGCTCGGCGGCGTGGCGAAGTTGTTGTATCATCTTGTTTCGGGTAAGCATGGTCATTTATTCGGGTGGGTGGAAATCGGCAGGTTGCGTCGGGTAGCGTGACAGGCCGACGCCGGGGCCGAGTTGTGCGCTGGGTGCAGTCAGGCGCGATGCCTTGCGTTCGAGCGCGACGGTGATAAGCTCGACGACGCTATCGAGGTCAAGAATGCCCGTATTCGCTACGATATCATAGTGATGGGGGTCTTCGGACTGAATGTGATATTCGTTTTGCAGGTAACGTTGACGGTCACGATCCTTGACCTGGATACGCGAACGGGCCGAATCCTCATCCAGTCCCTCGCGTTGCATCACATAGTAAATGCGCTGCTTCATCGGCGCAACGATACGCACATGCAGGACATCGCGTCGATTGGCGAGCAACACCTGTGAGCCACGCCCGACAATCACCACATGCCCATTAGCTACTGCACCATGTACAGCTTTGCGGAGCGCGTCATTATACTGTTCAGCATCAACGGGCATCTGAACGGGCGAGACAATCATTAAACTGGGGTCTACGCCATGCATACTCGACAGGATACGTGCAACGACACTATCGCTATGCTCATCACGTGCCGTTGCCTCCTCCTCGCTGATTTCAAGCGATTGAGCAACCTGCACCACAATCTCATGATCGACCAGTCGCCACTGGAGACGCTCCGCGACACGACGCGCAATCTCGCCACCACCACTGCCATATTCACGCGAGATGGTGATAGCTTGCATTCGAGGAGAAATGTTACGCTGCTGTTGCATCATCGAAACCTCAACTTACTCAAAAGGTATCAACAAACAAATCATTATTTTTATGCAGCTAATTTTTCATATTGCTCACTAGAAAGCTCAAAAACGTGGTTCATATTGCTACCTCCTCGTCTAAGAAGTATAACATATGCATATTTGTGTAAGGCAATTATACCATCTTCCATAGGTTATAATACAGTGTAACCTATCGGAGATTTTAAGTAGGAGAATATACAATGCCACAACAATTATCGAAAACAGTACGCGCTCTTGGCGTCCTCACAGGCGGTGGCGACGTACCAGGACTGAACGCCGCCATTAAAGCACTTGTCTATCGAGCGGAGCCGATGGGCATTCGCATTCTCGGCCTACGCGAAGGGTGGGAAGGCATCAGCTTTCTTGACCGTTCACGTTCGTTCGACGACCTCGTTTTCCGCGCCGATGCGCCCGATACATGGCACGGCAGCTACCTGATGCCCCTTAACCGTCTCAATACACGCGATATTGACCGACAGGGTGGAACGATTCTGCAATCGACACGCACCAATCCTGCACGTACTCGTGTTGGCGACCTGCCCCCACACCTGCAACACCTTGGAGCAGGTCATTCCCCCGATGACCGCATCGACATCACGAACGAGGTGATTGCCAATCTCGACTACCTCGGACTCG
>DAIQNC010000636.1:0-2633 GCA_036788655.1 Ktedonobacteraceae bacterium | reverse complement strand
CAGAGTTCAGGAGACGCTGCAACACAGGTCGATCCTGCTTCATAGCATCCTCGACAGACAAGCCCAGGCCCGTCATCACGGCCTCTTTGGTCAGACGTAGGCAAGAAGGTGAGCATTCGAGCATCTCTTTTGCCCAGCGTTCGGCGGTTGCCATCAGTTCTGCGCCAGCAACGACTTCGTTGACAAAGCCGAGACGATAGGCTTCCTGTGCTGTGACCTGTCGCCCCGTCAGCAACATACCCATCGCCAGTTTGAGCGGTATTTGTTGTGGTAGTCGATGTACTCCACCTGCTCCGGCAATTAGACCAACACGCGGCTCCGGTAGCGCAAAACGAGCGTGGTCGGCGGCAACGATGATATCACAGGCCAGCGCAATCTCGAAACCACCACCCATTGCGTAGCCGTTGACTGCTGCGATAATAGGCTTGTAGCACTCGAAGCCACTGGTGATGCCGCCAAATACAACGGGCTTATCCGAAATTCGCTCACCTCGTGCCGTCTGCTCCGCCGTTGCCTTCAAGTCATTGCCAGCAGAGAAGGCGCGATTACCTGCACCCGTGATGATGGCAACCCACGATTCGTCATCATTCTTGAAGTCGTTGAAGGCATCGCTCAATTCGACATTCGCGGCGTAGTGCAGTGAGTTCAATACGTCGGGTCGATTGATGGTGACGTAAGCGATGTGGTCTTTTTTCTCGTAGAGAATGTATTGATAGGGCATGTTGATACTCCATTTTATTGTCTGTTTGCAGGGCGAAATTTTGGGACGGTTACGTTGTCGGAAACATCCTCGAAGGTAACGAGAAGGGGCATACCGATGTTGAGGTCGGCGTTGGGGCAATCGACGATGTTGGACAGGATACGTAGCCCCTCTTCGAGATCGACTTCGGCAATGTTGTACGGCACTTCCGATGCAAAGGCCGGATGATAGACCTGATGCATGAGCGTGAATGAGTAGAGCGTTCCTCTACCACTTACCTGCGTCCATTCTAGCTCCATGCTCATACAATGAAAACACCAGGGCTTGACGGGCCACATCAGCGTTCCACAGGATGTACAGCGTTGCACCATCAGATTGTGTTGCTTCGCGCCATCGAAAAATGGTTGCGATGCCTCATCGGGTCGTGGTACAGGTTTTGTATATTCCGCGCTCGTTGTCATGTTTTCTCCTTCCACGTTATCAGTGCGTCCAATGCCTCTATCTGTGAGCCATTGACGCGCAAGGGATTGACTTCCAGCGTTTCCAGATTATCTTTCAACGCCACCGCCAGTGTGCTTATCTGATAGATGACCTCAATCAGTGCGCTCATATCTGCCGCTTTTGAGCCTCGCGCTCCCTGCAATAACGCTTTACCCTGCAATTCGTTGAGCATTGCGTGTACGTCATCGCGTGTCACAGGTAGCACTCGCAGACTTGTATCTTTGAGGATTTCGACGTAGATGCCGCCGATACCCACAGCTAACACCTGCCCCCATGCCGCATCTTGCACGACACCCACCAGAAGTTCGACGCCTTCGGAGCGCATAGGGCTAACCAGTACACCTTCGATGTGCGGCGCAGATATCATTGCTTGAGCGGATTGTAGTATCTGTACATAGGCTGTTCGCACCTCATCTTCGCTATACAGGTTCAGTTTCACACCGCCAATATCGCTCTTATGCAGGATGTCTGGTGAGGCTATTTTCATTGCCACAGGGAGACCAAGCGTGATAGCGGCTGTCGCGGCTTCATCAGCACTGCTCACCAGTTGTGCAGGAATGACAGGGATGCCACATTGTTGTAGGAAGGTTCGCGCCTGAGACTCAGACCATATACCCTGCGCCTTTTCATGAACTGTTGCCAGTGCAGTGCTATCAAACGGCAATTCTGACTCCTGCGTTTTTTGCCGTTGCGCCTCACGATAGCGTTCCGACCACCACATGGCTTTGCCGAGTGCCGCGAGACTCCGATCCATACCGCCCGGCAATATCGGAAGTTGTAAATCCTCAATCACCTTGCGTCCGTTGTCAGAGATTTCATTGTCCAGAATATCTATAAGAAACGCTGGACAGGTGGCTTTGTCTAACCCCGCTTTGATGCTTTCGAGAAAGGCAGAGAGCATCTTCACTGCTGCTGGATTATCTATATCAGTAGGGAGTGACATGGAACATAACAGCACATCGACATTGGGATCGTTACCCATCGGTGTCAGGATTTGCTCGAACAACTGCACATTTGTGACCGCCGCGCCCGTCGTATCCAGAGGATTGTTTACAGGGCCGAGGACGGGCAATATCTCTCGTAACTTCTGTTTCGTCTCCTCAGCAAACACAGGCAAAGTAATATGTTCCTGTTCGGCTCTATCAGCAGCAGCGTCACACGCACCACCAGAAATTGAGCAGAAACCGAGACGTTTGCCCGGCAACATGCCCGTTTTATCGAGAACACCGGACGTGACTATTAAATCTTCGATAGAGTTGACGCGCACAATACCTGTCTGGCGAAAGAGGCCATCAATCACGCGGTCATCGCCAACGAGCGCACCCGTATGAGCTTGAGCCACTCGCGCACTCGTCTCGCTACGTCCGATTTTATGCACAACAATGGGTTTACCTCGCTGTAAGGCTCGTTGAGCCACGTTTCGAAAATGCTC
>DAIQNC010000635.1:0-2671 GCA_036788655.1 Ktedonobacteraceae bacterium | reverse complement strand
CTTAAAGGTTTGTGGGATTATCGTAGTTGGGTGGAGTGACAATATCACTTGCGGAATTGCTCGGTTGCTCTGAACGTATAACCTCAATGGAACATTGAGCGAGCAATGCGCCGATGACGCCGATGGCAGCCAGTGCGGGAGCTGCGATGATGCCTACAACGCCGACGGTAAGGGGTACTTCCAGGAGTGTGTGACCCTCTTGCTTGATGATGATACGACGCACATTGCCCTCATGCACAAGCTCTTTCACTCGTGATAGCAATTGCTCGCCCATCACCTGGAGTTCTTCGTAATTGCCCTTCTGCTCGATATTGCTATTTGGATCGGTCTGTGACATGGTACATTCTCCTTTGTCTGTCAGAACGTTCTTTCTTAGAGGTCAGAGTTCTACTGCGAGTTACTACTAATTACACGTTCCGATGTGCTTTATTGGATACGTTGGGAAATCGGTTGTATGCAAGGATAGCCATAAATGCGTCCTTGCAATCGACAACCTTGCTGTCCTTGCAGGGTTCTATCTTGTATACGTAACAACCTGCTAGGAAGTTGGAAGAGTTTCCTGAGACTTGGCTTTTACACGAACAGTGAGTACAATAAAAACTGCTATAAAAAGCGATGAATTCAACTTCTTATAGCCACAATTCTCTAACATAATGAAGGTAGAAATAGAAAATGGCGTACTTTTTAGCAAAGACAGACCCTGATACGTATTCATTAGAGCAGCTTGAACGCGATCACCAAACAGTATGGGACGGTGTGCGTAATCCGCAAGCAGTTCGTACTATTCAGCAGATGCAACCGGGTGATGATGTGCTGATGTACCATAGTGGGGCTGAGAAAGCGATTGTTGGTCTGGGACGTGTCGTCTCTGAGCCGCGTCCCGACCCTGACGATAGCAAAAGTTGGGTTGTTGATATTGAGTTTGTGCGCCGCCTTGAAAAACCAGTAACGCTCCATGAAATCAAAGATACTCACGTATTCGATAATTGGAGCCTGATACGTCAGAGTCGCCTATCAACAACCGATGTCCCTGACGCTTTTATCGAATGGCTTAAAGAGAATCATGTTATTTAACGCATCGTCGTAGAGAGGAATGATTATGGACAATAGTGCACAATGGTATATTGACGGACGATGGGTGCATCCGAATGAGGCGACTATTTCGATCAATGATATCACGGTATCACGTGGTTATGGCGCGTTCGAGTCGCTACGCACCTATAACCGTAAGCCGTTTCACCTTGATGAGCATTTGAATCGCCTGTATCGTTCGGCCTCGCTTATCGACCTGGATATCCCTTATTCGCGTGGTGAAGTAGAACAAGTCATATATGATGTTATCGAGTATAACAGCTACAAACATGCCATGATACGCATTTTTGTGACCGGGGGAGTGAGCGAAGACGGTATTTTGCCATCTGGTAAGCCAACGCTCGCCGTCCTGATAACGCCGCTTCCTGAACGCGATATGGAGCGGTTTGCACGTGGTCAGAAGGTGATTACCAGTTCGCTACAACGTGTATCACCGGAAGCGAAGACGACGAACTATGTTGCTGCCGTGCGCTCGTTGAAAGAGGCCGCAAAACGTGATGCTGTTGATGCCTTGTTTGTGAATGAGCAAGGGCATGTGTTGGAAGGGACACGCAGCAACTTTTTCGTTTTTCGAGGTGACACACTGGTGACGCCGCGAGAAGGCGTACTTATCGGCGTTACACGCAACACGGTGTTAGAACTTGCACATGGACGCTTTCCCATCGAAGAGCGTCCCATCCTGTTAACGGAATTACCACTCGTCGATGAAGCCTTTATTACGTCGTCATCACGCGAGATTACGCCCATTGTGCAGATTGACAATCTTGTTATCGGAAACGGAAAGCCGGGGCCGCGCACCTATGAGTTAGAGCAAAGGTTCATTGAAATGGTCGAGCGAGGAGAATTTTAACCTGACATCATAGAAGGTAGTGAAGATGGATCGTGTAAAAATTACTACAGAACTAGAACTGGAGAGTCCTGTCGATAGCAGTGCAATATCTATTCAGGTGAACATCAATGGGGAAAATTTGCCTGAAATTCTGAATGTAGAGGAGTTTTTTGCGCTCAAAGAGCATGACGGACTAGTGCCTCTCTTTACCTGTGTTTGTGGTGACTTCGGCTGTGGTGGCTACTATGTAGATGTTGCTTGTACTGATACCGACTTGATTTTACGGAATAGCTATCATCGCTTTAATCGTTCTCTGCAATCGACGTTTGAGTATCATCTGGATTGGCAACAGGTGAAGGGGGTAGCGGAAGAGATAATTGCCTATCTACAGAAAATACAGGAACTCAATCCACAAGCTTTTGTGACGAATGGCTATGTGGGCGGTAATCTTCTTGCGCGTTTGCCTGATTACCGTAAAAGTTCCCTGTTAGTTCCTTGATGATACGATAATTTGAACTAACCAAATCGGGAAACAGGTAGGGACAGATTCATCACGTCCGTGCATGGATAGCTGATGTCGGACGGACGTGATGAATCTGTCCCTACCTGTTCAATTTCATCGAAGATTAGCGTACTGCGGTTGGGACTGCTCCTAATACCTCAGCAAATGATGCGTCGAAAATCTGCATAGCCTCTTGCATTTGCTCGTCGGTGATGCAGAGCGGCACGAGTACGCGAATGACATTATCG
>DAIQNC010000634.1:0-2672 GCA_036788655.1 Ktedonobacteraceae bacterium | reverse complement strand
GGTTAATTTGTTAACCTTCATTATCACACCCTGCTCGCTACACCTTGCTTCCCCATATGTTTACATCATCACGCGCAACGGTTCGAGGATGCGCTCGGCAAGCGTCGAATACCAGGGACGGTGCATCCATTCATTGAGCGAGAGTTCAAAGGCGTCGGTGGTATCGCACTCGAAGAGTTGCTCCATCTGCTGTGCCAGCTCTTTGCTATAGACCTCGACGTTGATTTCGTAGTTGCCTACCGCACTCAATCTATCAAGATTTGCCGTGCCAATCGTTGACCACTGCCCATCAATCGTACACGTTTTGGCATGGAGCATGTGGTGATAGCCGTAGACGTGAATACCGGCTTCGAGACATTGCGTGAAGTAGCCACGTGCCAGCCAGTCTACAATGATGTGATTGGAGACCCACGGAACGATGATATGCACATCGACGCCACGTGACGCCGCCTCTTTCAATGCAGCGAGCAGCACACCATCAGGAACAAAGTAGGCGTTGGTCAGATAAATGGTATGCTCCGCACGGTTAATGGCCTCAATATACATATCGCGTATAGGAAACATGAGAGCTATAGCACTTGTACCACTGATGGTGATGAGTGGGTCGAAGCAGCGCGAATAGTGCCGTTTGATAAGGCGTCGCTGCGGGTCTTGCTTGTTCCAGAAACTAATGAACGAGTAGGCGAGGTCTGCAACGACTGGTCCCTCTAGCCGCAGGTGTGTATCGCGCCATTCGGTGGCATAGAGTGTGCCGATATTGTAGCCACCGATAAAGCCGATCTTGCCATCGACGATGAGCAGTTTGCGATGATCGAGCGCGTAACGCCGTATATCGAATATATGCCAGGGACGGCAGATGGGTTGATACTCAAGCGTCTGAATATCAGGCGGAAAATCCTTGAACTCACGAGGCACAACGGTATTACCAAAGCTATCGAAGACGGCATACACCTCGACTCCTTGCTCGGCCTTACGTGCGAGATGCTCTTTGAACGCCTGCCCTACCTCATCGCCTTTCCAGATATACGTCTCGATATAAATGGTTTCCTGCGCCTCATCTATTGCCGTGAGCATCGCAGCGTACAGGTCTTGCCCATAATCATACAATTGCAGCTCATTGTCTCCGACACGCACAGGCTTCAACTTAGGATGTGGAAAGTCGCCATGCTGCTGATACTTCTTGCGACGCCCCATCGAGACAACTTGTAGAATACCGACGGTGATAATCTGCACCAGAAACATTATTCCCAGTGCTTGCAATATAAGGCGTAATATGGGATGCTTGCTCTGACGACGCGCATCTATATAGGCTTGCAATATCTTATTCATACAATGTTCGCAATCATTTATCATCATCCTTTGGTTTCGATCTGAATTGCAATCGGATTCCCGTTCCCTTAAAGCCAAATTCCTCGCGTAAGCGATTTTCGAGATAGCGTTCGTAGGAAAAGTGCATGGACTGCGTGTCGTTGACGAAGAAGACAAAGGTTGGTGGATTAACTCTAGTCTGCGTCGCATAGTAGATTTTGAGCGGCTTATGATGAATAATCGACGGATGGTGACGCTTGACGGCATCACGCAAGAATTCGTTCAGGCGCGACGTGGAGATGCGTGTGAAACGCATGTCAGAGATGCTCAGTACCGTTTCGAGAATGGACTGCACGTGATAGCCCGTCTTCGCCGATGCAAAAATGACGGGAGCGTAGGGAAGAAATTTGAACTGATTGAGTACAAACTTACGATATTCCTCTGCCGTTGCAATCTCTTCGTCGGGGTGCGGAATGATGTCCTCGTCACGCTCGGCCTTGCGTTGCGCCTGTGCGAGATCCCATTTATTGATGACGATAACCACGCCCTTCGCCTGTTCCGCAACCTCGCCCGCGATATGCGTATCCTGCGCTGTGATACCCTCTTCGGCATCAATGAGGATGAGTGCCACATCGCAGCGTTCAATGGCGCGACTCGAACGCAACACGCTGAACTTCTCGACGCCGGGGCCAACACGACCACGACGACGAATACCTGCCGTGTCGATGAAAATCATCTTGCGATCCTTGAACGTCACCTCTGTATCAATGGAATCGCGTGTCGTCCCCGGTATGTCGCTGACAATCGCCCGTTGTGAGCCAAAAATGGCATTGAGCAGCGACGACTTGCCCACGTTCGGGCGTCCAACGATAGCGATACGCGGCGTATCGTCCTCTTCCTCGTTATTCTCATCCTCGTCGGGTGGTGGAAGCTCCTCGACGATGCGATCCAGCAGGTCGCCTGTTCCAACGCCCTGTGTCGAGGACAACACGATAGGCTCACCCAGTCCCAGCGCATAAAACTCAACGGCATCCATACGCCGTGCCGCGTTATCGGCCTTATTCGCCGCCACAATCACAGGCTTTTTTGTGCGCCGTAGCACGTTCGCAACCTCTTCATCGGCGGCGGTAATACCGGAGCGTGCATCAACCATGAAGACAATCACATCGGCCTCTTCGATGGCGAGTTCCGCCTGAGCCTGTACGTGCTTCATCAGGTCGCCGGGTTGACCTGTCAGGCCAACCTGCCCAACGGGAATATCGGAGCCGAACTCCATGCCGCCCGTATCAATCAGCGTAAATGTGCGTCCGTTCCAATCCACATCGCCATAGAGCCTGTCGCGTGTCGTCCCCGGCATATCCTCG
>DAIQNC010000633.1:0-2681 GCA_036788655.1 Ktedonobacteraceae bacterium | reverse complement strand
CGCTGTGGTTTCCGGGTATCGCGTTTGTATTGTTAGGCGTGATATATTGGATACTGAATAATCAGAGACGAGGTAGATAGATGCGAGGTAGAAGTGACTCCATGGTACTTTTTGCTATTCCAACCGTTCACTGTCCTTTTCGTTATCTATGAACTGATTATAGTAAATAAATTATCTAATTATTTTATTGTGTATTGAAATGAGGACAAATTGAGGACTGAAGTAATGCCCCTTACACAAAATACTGCTTTATCATCCAGTGTATTTTCGCGTGCGACACAGGCTCATGAGGAACATCCTGAACGCAACGAGGACAACATTCTTATAGACAAACGCAACGGTCTGGTTGCCGTGTTCGATGGTGTTGGTAGCACGGCAGGTGAAATAGCTTCGCGCCTTGCCACACAGCATATTCAACAAGGGTGGAGACGCTATTGTAAGCAGAGGGCCAAAAAGACACAGGGGACAGAGGGGCAGGAGAGCGGTGAAATTCTTTGTGACCCCGGTGAAGTTGCTACGACGCTGCATCAACTGATCGAGGATGCCAACAAATATGTGCATGAAGAGGGAACACGACAGGTTGTAGAGGGAGGTAGTCACGGTGCGCCTGAAACAACGGTTGCGCTCCTCGCCTTCTGTCAACAGCAACACGGCACGTCGATAGTATATGCTCATGTGGGGGATAGTCGTATCTATCTTCTACGTTCTCAAAAGGAATTACAGAGGCTCACAGAAGACGACGGTTTCCTCTCCATCGTCCTTGCCACGCAGACCATCACGCCCGAAGACGCGCAGCGCATCGACCAGACGGTTTCGCCGGACCAGTTGAGCGAGAACGAACGTGGCTACTTCGACAAACGTAACGGCATCACGCAAGCCCTCGGCGAAGACCGTCCACTCGACATCCATATCGGGCAGCACGACCTGCTCCCCGGCGACCAACTTTTGCTGTGTACCGATGGCATCCACGATAACTTGACCGATATCGAAATCGAGCATATCATGACGCATTCCGGCAGAACGACGGTGGCGAAGCGACTGGTAGAGAAGGCCACATGGCGTTCGTTGGAGCCACATATGCGGGCGAAGAAGGACGATATGAGCGCAGTAGTGGTGAGCTACGGAAGTTAAGCAACGGATGATGGTTGTTTATAACATGAATGAATATATGTCCAAGAGGGCAATCAGGAACGATGAATAACGAGTATCAAAAACTGAGTAAAACAATATCTTATGCCTTACGCCATCATCCCGAAGAATTTGGCTTGACGCTTGATAAAGAGGGCTATGTCCCGATTCCAGCATTATTAGATGCGCTCGGTCAGAGGGTAGAACGATGGAAAAACCTGCAAGAGAACGATATTGTGGAGATGATGGAGCAAGCCGAAAAGCAGCGTTTTGAAATACGCGATGGCAAGATATGCGCTCTCTACGGTCACTCAGTTGCAGACACAATGGAGCATGAAAAGGCTGAACCACCCAATATTCTCTATCACGGAACAACGCCACAGGCAATGCAAGCAATACATTTGTCAGGACTCAAACCCATGAAACGCCAGTTTGTGCATCTATCTGCCGACATCGAGACTGCGCGTCAGGTTGCTCTTCGTCGTACCAACCGTCCCGTCATACTAAGAATAGCAGCATCTGAGGCTTATCAGCACGGAGTAAAGTTTTATCTCGGCAATGATAAGATATGGCTGGCGGAGCCGATACCAGCGAAGTTTATTCGGGGGGATATAAGTTAAGAGGGTTCGTAGGAACTTTGTTGTGAACGTTGATATGTGAGATGGAACAGATGTGGTGTGGCTACCAGGGCGTAATAAATTAGGCCCCTACACTGTGGTGGCAAGCATGATTTGGTATGCTATTGACTACAGTATAGAAGCTTAATTTCCGATTTTCCTCTATTTTTTGCACCTTGTACTATATAATACCACTATAGCTCGTCTACCATGTGTGGAAGGAGTAACGGTGTCGTCCCGTAAGGGGCGGCACTAGCCCTTTAATGTCTGATACAACTATCTCCCCATTTATCGCTATTACTACATGTATAAACATCACGGCAATACAGAAGAGAACATGAAATGTAGGACTACGATTTATCGATATGCCCCACCTATGTCATAAAGGTGGACCAATCGATAAATCGTGTCCCTACGAAGGAAAACGCCGCTGCCACAGTGTACGGGTCTGATTCATCACACCCTGCTAGCTACGCTAACGACTCATCCAAATTATTCGCAATGTTGTTTATTTCGTCGAGCGTCTGTGTACGTGCTTTGCGGAGCCGTTCGAGGCGTTTGTTGAATTGCATGGTGGAATAGGCGTTCGATTCGGCAAGGTCAAGGTTGAAGGGTGGTGTGCCAGCTTTGTAGATGGAGTAGTCGGGCTTGCCACTGTCTCGCACCATTGCCATCAGTTCGTGCATACGCTCTTCGATGGCGTTCCAGGCTCGATCACCGGACTCGGCGATGTGGCGCGAGAGGAAGTAGATGGCGAAGGCAATGTGCCGCGACTCGTCCCGTTTGAGATAAGCAACGAATTGCTGCATTCCCGGCATCAGGTTGTTATTGTTCAGTACCAGACCAAAGGTTCTGTAGCCGTTCTCCGCCATCACGCCCTCGATAATCATGTTGTAGGTGACAGAGGCTCGTACCTGAGCCTCAACAGAGGTATCG
>DAIQNC010000632.1:0-2686 GCA_036788655.1 Ktedonobacteraceae bacterium | reverse complement strand
CTGGTAGCCTTTCGACGATGCGTGGTGGGGTACGAGGGCGTAATAAATTAAGGCCCCTACAGATGATCGATTTCGTTGATTACGGCCCTGTGACTGCCGGAAGGCTCTGTCCTTGCAGCACCTGATTGAGCGGAGTCAAATCGTAGATGCCGCTAAGGTTCGGTTTGCTATGACCGAGGTAGCCAAGCGCATATGCCCGGTCTGCGGAAATCAGCAGCGTGCTTGCCAGTGGATCATAGGTGATACCTACGTCGCTGAATGCTTGCGTGATTTCATTGCTGGCAATCGCTTTTCCAGTGATGCGTTTAATCTCGCTGTTGACCAGCGTTCTTGCTGCTACTGGATTGTTGTTGATGTACTGCACCGTTTCGACCGTAGCCTTCAAGAATTTGCTGACCAGATCGGGATGCTGATTCAGAAATGCGGTGCGGACGACGATATTGGTTGTCACAAAAGAGCCATTGGGCCAGAGTGAACGTTCATTCACGAAGACCTGACCTTTGCCCTCATCAATCAGGCGCGTCGCCCACGGTTCGGGAACCCATGCCCCATCAATACTACCTTGCTTGAAGAGCGTCAGAATGTTCGCAGGGTCAGTGGGGACAATCTGCACGTTTCCACCCTTATCGGCTGGCTTCAAATTGTGCTGCTGTAGATAGTAGCGCAACGCTACATCCTGCGTATTGCCCAGTTGTGGGTCCGCAATCTTCTTCCCTGCCAGGTCTGCCGCTGTCTTGATATTCGCACCAGGACGAGTGACAAAGAGGACACCACCACTCGATGCCCCTCCGATGATACGTAACGCCTGCCCATGACTTTGCACATATCCGTTGATCGCCGGGTTAGGCCCGACAAAGCCGATGTCGATGTCACCTGCGAATAATGCCTCGATTTCTGCGGGGCCTGCACTGAATGTCTTTGTATCAATAGTTACGTTATTTCCCAACACTTGTTGAAATGTACCCCGTGCAACCCCTACAATGGCAACTGCATGGGTGATATTTGGGTAATAGGCAAGATGAATTACTGGTTTAGAACCACTTCCTGATGAGGTGTTGGAGCCACAGGCAGCTAGCATTACCAGCGAAAGTGCCAGTAGTAAAATAACATGAAGATACCGCTTGAGAAATCCCTTCATTCGTGTTATCCCCTCCAGTCATGAATACAACGCTTTGCCACTTTCACCTACTAAAGCGCGATAGAGATGAAAAGATAAGTCATTGGTAAGGTTACTTCCCCTACACTCTCAACAATACCATAAAAAATACATTCTTGCAAGTAATAATAACAATAATAATTTATTATGAATAAATGTTATGGATGAGCAAAAAATCATAGATATTAGTTATTGTTAATATAACAATTTTTCATGTTACAATAGAACTATCACACTATACAGAGGGAAGATTACAGAGTAATGATGTCAAGCCGTATTCTTTTCATCGTTTGCCCTCTTGACCATCGTTCATTTCTTCTGTATGATAGTATTCAATGATGTAACTACGGTTACATTCAGGAGGGAACATGCAGACTCAATTGTCCTATCTCGTTTGCGCCACGCCACGTAGTGGAAGCACCTTTTTCTGTGAGAGCATGAGTGCGACTATGATTGCTGGGAAGCCGAAAGAATACTTCGAGCAACTGCAAGAGACGGGGCTTCCCAGGCAGCCACATGAATACTTTGAAACTTTTGTGGCGCAGCGGAAAGGGCAGGATATCGCTCTTGTTCTCGGCCCGAAGTCACGGTACATTGACGAGGAGTGGTTGACGCGCTTTCACGGGGCAGGATATGCGGCATACATAGACAAGGTACTCGCCGAAGGGACAACAGCGAACGGTGTGTTTGGTGCAAAGATTATGTGGAATTACTTCGATGATTTCATTCATCACCTGCGGCATGTTCCCATTTATTGTCACGCATCGGATGTGTACGAATTACTCAACGAGGTCTTTCCTCGTCTTCACTATATATGGGTGAAGCGGCAGGATACCGCGAAGCAAGCGATATCACTGTGGAAAGCGATTCAAACGCAACGTTGGAGGCACGATACGACGTTGTATTCACCCGGACATGCACCAACTCCCGGTGAGCCACTCTTTCATCGTGCCGCTATAGCGCATTTAGAGCAACAACTCATCGCAGAAGAGCAGGCGTGGCAAACGTTTTTTCAGGAGAAGGGTATCGAGCCACTGGTCATAGTCTATGAACAATTTATCTCATCATATGAGAAGACGATTCGTGACGCGCTCCAGTACCTCGGTCTATCTCTACCAGAGAACAGCGTCCCGGCAAAGCCGCCAATGAAACGCCAGACCGACACGCTCTCTGAGGAGTGGCTCCGACGATATCAACTATAGAAGGGGACTAGTAGCAATGGCGCAACGATTTCCGAATATTCTCTATATTCATTCTCATGATACCGGACGATACATTCAACCGTATGGCTACCCAGTTCCAACTCCGCGCTTACAGCAATTCGCGGAGGAAGGTATCGTCTTCCGTCAGGCATTTTGTGCCGCACCTATGTGTTCCGCCAGCCGCGCAAGCCTACTCACAGGTCAGTATCCTCATAGTAACGGAATGCTTGGACTGGCACACCGGGGCTTCTCACTTAACGACTATTCGCATCACCTCGTGCATACGTTGCACAACGTCGGCTACTACACCGTCTTGATAGGGGAGCAG
>DAIQNC010000631.1:0-2697 GCA_036788655.1 Ktedonobacteraceae bacterium | reverse complement strand
ATTGCCATCGAACAGGCCATACAACATCATGCATAAAGCTATACACCAGTTATGCCAACCCTAATTGTCGCGCCTTCACAATCACCTGCGACCTGTCACGCGCCCCCAGTTTCGAGAAAATATGGTTGATATGCGTCTTGACAGTGGCATCGCTCACATAAAGTTGAGACGCAATTTCTGCATTGCTCTGTCCCTGCGCGATGAGACGCACGACATCCAGTTCGCGTGCCGTTAGTCCCAACTTCTCGACTTCGGATGATACCATAGATGGTGTATTCACAGGAACAGGTGATGTCGCAGATTGAGTCTGAGCCTGTGCCTGGAAACCTGCCAGCAATTGCGCGGCACTCGATGCTTGCAATAGCACCTGCCCACGTGCCACAGTCCGTACCGCCGAACTCAACTCCTCGGCACTACAATCTTTGAGCAGATAACCAGATGCGCCCGCCCGCATTCCCTCGACGACCAGTTCGGGCGTATCGAATGTTGTCAGGAGCAAAATGCGTGAGAGTGGCGATACCTGCTTGCGGATGCGCTCCGTGGCTTCGATCCCGTCCACTGTCGGCATCCGAATATCCATCAGAATGACATCGGGTTGATGACGCTCCGCCATCTGCGTCGCCATCAGGCCGTTTTCGGCCTCGCCGATGACTTCAATATCAGGCACGTCTTCGAGGATGATGCGTAGCCCTTCGCGCATCAGACGCTGATCATCGGCTATCAGAACTCGAATTTTCTGTTCGCTCACTATAGTTCCACCTTCTATATTGAGACTGCTGCAACTGCTGCATAATGATGGATATTGATAAATAAAATTGGACATTCGTGGTGTGGGGACAGGGTGTAATGAATTATACCCGTACATTTCATGATACGTCCATGATTTCCGGTTGTATCCCGTTCACCATACACCATGTTCCACTAATGCGACCATGTACGGGTATAATTCATTACACCCTTTTGCCCACTCACGAATGTTCACAATAATTATCGCGTCGCTAATTCACTCGAATACTCATAAGGAAGCGTCAAACCGACACAAAATCCGCCCGTTTCCATTGGCCCGGCTTCGACTTCGCCCCCCAGAGCAGCAGCACGTTCGCGCATTCCCTGTAGGCCGTAATGACCACCGACATTGCTCGGAGCCTCTTTTGCCTCTTTCGCGCCAACACCGTCGTCGCGTACCTCTACGCGAATGCTACTCTCACGCCATTGTAGTGTAATCCATACGTTATGGGCCGCACCGTGCCGATGCGTATTCGTTAACATTTCGCGCAGAGCCTGTTGCAACGTCTCTCTTTGTTGCGAATTGAGCATATGAGGTGCTCCGCTCTCTTCAAAACGACAGTGGATGCCTGTGCGCTCGCTAAATGTCGTCGAGATTGTCTGTAAGCTCACACTCACAGTATTTTCTACGGAAGATACAGATGGTTTCTCTCGTAAGAGTCCAACGACACTCCGACTCTCTGTAATGCTTTCACGAATAAGGGACGCCATGTCATCGAGTTTGGTCATGAGCCGCTCAGGATCACGTGTGGCGAGTTGACGGGCAGCCTGTACCTGTATCGAGAGGACGGCGAGCGAGTGCGACAAAACATCGTGAATATCACGTGCAATACGGTTGCGTTCCCGTTCAGTCGCTAGCTCCTCGTTATGCTTCATCTGCTCTCGTAACTGGTCTTGCGTCTCATGTAACTTGACCACGAGGCGATACTCCACACGTCGCGTCCATCCGAACCAGATGAGAATAGCCATGACACCTAGATTTATCGCTATTGGCCCCACATTCGCTGGATGTTGTCCCAGTAATGAATGCAATGAACCACTCGATGTGATGAGCGCGACCGTACAGAGAATGGCGAGTGGAATAGACCATTGCAGAGGGAAACGATAGAAGGTTGTGGCGCACAGCACATAGAGTACCACAACGCCCCATGCACCCGGAAATGCGATATTAAGCAGCACTGCCAGGACAACTACAGCGCAATACATAATAATAGCAGGTAAGAAGCGTTGTGAGGCCCTGGAAAAAACAAAGAGTAACAAGCTGCTGAGATAAAGAATCTCTATGCCTACAGTGACAGGAATCGGTGCATGTGAGGTGAACCAGATAAGAAATGTAAGACTTAACATACTGACATCAGAGGTAAGCATCAGCATCGATACCAGCGCATTCGGTACAGCTTTCCCCTGCATGTTTTCCGTGACACGCCACCAACTCATGTGCGCTTGTTCGCGCTCTGAACGAGGTATGTTCTCGAAAATGTAGAGGGTGCGCGGCATATTCATGGTTGTTTCTCTCCTGAAACCTCTCTCTTTATACGATGAACGTTGGTGGTGTGGCTACCAGGGTGTGATGATGAAGATTAACGAATGAACGTGGATATCCGTGAAGGGGCGACCAGGGTGTGATAGAATCAGACCCCTACACTCCGGTACTCTCGGTTCATTGCCCATTGACACGCTCATCGCCGGAGTGTAGGGGTCTGATTCTATCACACCCTGGAAGCGACCACCCATGTCCGTATTATTTCGTTTCCCTTCATAATCAGACCTCTACACAATGGTGACGATGAGCATTTCCTATAGTATATCCTATTCTTCATATTCAATCATCCACCTGTGGGTTGAGAATATACGTATCTCAACATCAACCTGAAATCATCCTCAGCGCGGATGGCGTTATGTTCTTCCTCG
>DAIQNC010000630.1:0-2704 GCA_036788655.1 Ktedonobacteraceae bacterium | reverse complement strand
ATGGTTTGATGGTTACGATACGTTCTACAACCAACAGGATATTTCGCCTGCCGATATTACCAATCAAACTGAACGCTGGTTTCAGTATGTAAATCAAAAGCTTCCCGACGATTTCTTTGCTACTGATGTGCTTACATTCCTTTCTTCTAACGATAAAGAATATGAGCTACTCAGAAATAAAAGTATTGCGTCTGCTAAGTTAACTGAAGGCGTTGAGCAAAAAGATAAGCTCTCGACGAAACAAATTGGTGATAGTGGGGAAAGTCTGGTGCATGGACATGAATGTATGAGAGTAAAGATTGGAGGTAGGGAAGACCTTGTGCATCTGATAAAATTAATTCCAACACCGCTTGCAATGGGGTATGATATACATTCACGAGAGCTTGATGAAACGAGTCGTTTTATAGAAGTGAAAACAACCATCAGCAGTAGAGAGCTTGACTTTACAAGAATTCACTTAACTACAAACGAGTGGATGGTAGCAGAGTCTCTTGGAGATCGCTACTTTGTATATAGGTTGCTGCTTCATAAAGATGGAGCAAAGCTCTACATTTTGAGAAATCCAGTTCGGCAATACAAAAACGATAAATTACAGATGGTTCCAAGAGATGGCGCAGATATAACATTTAATCCTGAACTGTGCGGTGAATATACTGCATTGTTAGAATGGGAGGATTAAAAGATGGAGAAAATATATAAGGTTGCTTCATTATTTAGTGGCTGTGGGGGTGGGGATTTAGGCATACTGGGTGATTTTACTTTTCTCAATAACTACTATTCACGATTGCATACAGAAATTGTTTTTGCCAACGATAACAATGTAGCTGCTGCAAGAACCTATGCGCGTAATTTTGGTAATCATATCTCAACTGCTGATATTCGAGATGTAGCAACCGATGATGTTGAAAATCATGATATTTTGCTTGCAGGTTTTCCGTGTCAACCGTTTAGCATGGTAGGCATGAGAAAAGGTTTAGATGATCACAGAGGACAATTATATCGAGAAGTGACACGATTTCTTCTTGCTAAGAGTCCTGCTGCCTTCGTAGGAGAGAATGTCAAAGGCTTGACCCACTGGGCAAAGGGAAAGGCGTTAGAGATGATTATTGCAGACTATGAAAGCGCAGGATATAACGTCAGATATAAAGTTCTGAATGCAGCAGATTATGGAGTTCCTCAGAAAAGGGAAAGAGTTTTTATTGTTGGCATCCATAAATCACTCAACCGACGTTTCTCTTTTCCAACGCCAACACATTCTATAGACGGAACGGGCAATACGCAGCAATGGGTACCTTTAGGCAGCGTCATTTCATCCTTACTACCTGAAAATTCCAATTATTATTTCTCGGAAAAAGCGGTCGAAGGGCTGAAAAAAGCAAATAAAGCATTCAATAAGGGAAGAGCGCAGAGCTTAGATAAACCATGCAATACCATTAACTCTCATCTTGCAAAAGTAAGCCTGAATGGGACAGACCCCGTGCTTCTCATAGATGCAGAAAAAGAACTGTATAGAAGATTTACACCTCGAGAGGCGGCAAGCATTCAATCATTTCCAGACTCCTTTGCATTTGCTGGCGGAGACCTTGACGCATACAGACAAATAGGGAATGCAATAGCTCCGGTATTGATGTGGCATGTAGCAAAATCACTTCTGGAACAACTTGAAGCGACTGAGGTATCTCGTGAATCTCAAAAACTGGTGCAGCTTTCTATGATTTGAAGGCACATCAACCGTTGCCATACGCAACAAGCAAACCATCGACCTGCAAGTGCGACCCGAAGCCACCCTCGTAATGCGGCGTGGTTATAAGTGGCAAACTTCCCTACACAACATTGTGATAATGTAAGTAGTGTACATAGAAATTGCCATAATGCCCTATTAGAAAAGGTAACACTTGTGATGCAACCAGTTTCAGACGACATAGAGCCTTCGCCTCTACCTCAGCGTCCCACATGGCGCACAGAGCCGGACATAGATGCCGAACGTCAGCAGTTTTTGCATCAACATCAGGTGTTGACGCCCGATATCTACAAGGGTCTCTATCCCTTCAAGGATGTCTCGCTCACACGGGCTGATGTCGAGTGGCTGTTGATGACACATGAGCAGGGGCGTGGCCCCATTGATTGGAGCGACGAGGCGCAACGCGAACGACAGGGACTCGACCTGCGTGGAGCGAATCTGCAACATGTCAACTTACGCGGTCTACCTCTGGCTGGTATGGTCGGCGGATTGTCGAAGGCGGAGTGGATTGTTACCACGTTGGAGCAACGCGCACAGGCTGGCGTCCACCTGGAACACGCCGATATGAGTGAGGCACATCTGGAAGGCGCGGTACTACGTGGCGCATTTCTGCAATCTGCCTCGTTCCGCATCACACATATGGAGCAAGCAACGCTCTTTCAGGCGCATCTCGAACAAGCGTATCTACGTCGGGCGCACCTCGAAGGAGCCAACCTGATGTATGCACATCTGGAAGGTGCGTACTTTCGCAAGGCATGGCTCACGGGAGCCGACATGCGCCACGCCGTCTGTGACAACACTACCATCCTCGAAAAGGTCTCGCTCAACGATGCACAGTGGGGATGTGTGCGGCTCGCTGATGTCCACTGGAATGATTGTAGCCTTGCCGTTCTCGACTGGCAGCGCACACTTCCACTGGGCGACGAAACGCTGGCACGGAATCTCACGATGCATGATGGCACG
>DAIQNC010000629.1:0-2714 GCA_036788655.1 Ktedonobacteraceae bacterium | reverse complement strand
CAAGGCTCTCAAGCTCCATGACGTCATCCGGCCCATAATGCTCGTAAATCTTCCAACCTTGAGCAGTGCGACGAAATATATCAACGCCTTGAACCGTTGTAGCAATCAATACATACTCCTGAACGGTTGGACAGGCCCGATAGTAGCCGAATTTGTCTCCCCGGTCGTAGGCTTCAGTCGAGGGAGAGAGTACCTCGACGATGACACGTGGTGAGAATACTTCTGTCTCATAGGTCGCGCTGTCGCGTTCATCACACGTCACTGTTACATCAGGATAGGTGTACCGCGAAGAGGATAAACGCGCTGCGACATCGGAATTATAGGCATAGCAGTCATTGCCGATGGCATCTTCAAGAAGATGATGAGCATTGCTACTCACTTGTCCATGATTGCGGCTTCCCCCTGACATCGCATAGACGCGACCATCTATATATTCGTGCTTGATATCATGACTGCTCTGCTCCAGTTCACGCCATTGAGCCACACTCATAAATTGCGGCATATCTGCTCCACCTCAGCAACGGTACTCGCCTGACACGCACGTTCCGCCAGTTCACGTAACTCTTGCAAAGAATGACCAGAAAGGGCTGCTCTTACTGCTGAAATTGCGTTGGGCGTCATGCTAAGTTCATCGACGCCGAGGCCAATGAGGACAGGGGCAAGGAGTGCATTGCTGGCAATTTCGCCACACACGGCAACGGGTTTCCCTGCACGATTTCCAGCAGCCGCTACCTGACGTATGAGGCGCAGAGCTGATGGTTGCATGGGATTGTAGAGCGGAGCGAGGGCGGCGTTGGTGCGGTCACTGGCAAGTGTGTACTGCAAGAGATCGTTGGCTCCGATGCTGAAGAAATCCGCTAGTTGTGCCAGTTCGTCTGCCATCACCACCGCCGATGGAACCTCGACCATGATACCGAGGGGAACACGTGCCGAAAGTTGTGTTCCGGTTTGTTTGAGTTGTTCATAGACGCGCTCGAAGATAGCTCGTGAGGTTCGTAGCTCCTCGACGGTGGTTATCATGGGGAACATGATGTGTAGCTCAATCTGTTCGTCAACTGCTGCAAGGAGCAAGGCACGTAGTTGTTGTTCTAATAGTTCTGGATGGGCGAGATGGATGCGGATACCGCGTACACCGAGGGCAGGATTGGCTTCGTTTTGCGTACCAATCATCGCCTGTAATGCTGGCATTGGTTTGTCGGCTCCAGCATCCAGAGTACGCGCAACAATAATCTTTCGTTGCTTTTTCGTTTTCGTCGTTGTCGTAGCTTACTGTTGCCCCTTGAATGCACGGAAGACCTCGGCATAACTCTTGCGTTGTGCTTCCTCGCCTGGAAGCGTGGAAGCTGTAGCGAAGAGAAATTCGGTTCTCAACAGGCCAATACCTTCGGCTCCCCATTGTCGTGCGGCCTCTGCCTCGACGACACTTCCAACATTGGCGAAGAGAGGGATATGTTTGCCATTCAGAACGAGCGGCTCTTGCCGAGCGTGTGCTTGTTGCGAAATGCGCTCCTGTTGTTGTCTGGTCATACGATTCAATAAAGAGGTCTTGACCTCTACATTGGGACGTAAATAAAGATTTCCTGTATCTTCTTGCACACCCTGTGCCGCATCCAGTCCTACTTCATCGCCATTGTGGATAAGGCGGAGCATGGCATCGTCTAGTCCAGCAAGTGCAGGAATGCCGAGGGCGCGAGCGAGTATAGCGGCGTGAGCATTGCGTCCACCCTGCACGGTGCAGATACCGAGAATGGTATCGGGGCGAAATTGTGCGGTATCGGAAGGCGTCAGGTCATAGGCTAGCAGGATGACGGGCGTATTGAGTGTATTCAAGTTCGTCTGGCGCGTCTCTTGTCCACGTAGATGCTGAATGGCCTTGCTGGTGACATCTCGCATATCAACGGCACGAGCAGCGAGCAGAGGGTCAGACAGTGATGCGAGCTGTGATGCATACTGCTCTCCGGCATCGGCAAGCGCACTGGCAGCGTCGTTATGGCGTTCTCTGATGATATCCAGTGCGGTCTCTAGTAGTTCGGGGTCTTGTAGCATAAGCGATTGCGCGTCGAAAATGGCGGCATCAGCAGCACCAATACGTTCCTCAAGCTGTCGAGCGAGCGTCTCTAGTTCCTGCGCTGTTTCGTCGAGGGCATTCCGTAAGCGTTGTTCTTCGGCAGCGACATCTGTGGGTGCGATAGTGCGTCGTTCGACATCAGTGAGTTTGAGGGTGTGTGAGGTATAGAGCAGGGCTTGACCATAGGCTACGCCGGGTGAGGTAACGACGCCCTGTAATATGTCTGGTGCGGTAGCAGTTTTCCCTTGCGTCCCATAGGTTGTTGATGGCTCACTGACTTGTCTTGAAGCTAGTGCGGATAGCTTTTCCTTCTGAGGAGCAGACACGGCGGTTTCGTGAAAATTCGCTTCAATCAAGGCGCGTACAGCGTCAAGTGCAGACTGAGCATCGACGCCGCGTGTGCGGACGAGCATCGTATCCCCTTGGCGGATGCCGAGCGCGAGGATTTCGACAAGGCTATTCCCTTTCGCACTGCGTCCATGCGACATGACCTCAGTGGTTGCCTGAAAATTGGCGGCGGTTCGCACGAAGAGGCTTGCAGGACGTGCATGGAGTCCTGCTGGATTAGCGAGGACAAACGACGCTTCCAGAACTGGGTCAGACGGACGTGATGAATCTGTCCCTACGTTGGTCTGCTGTGATGGTT
>DAIQNC010000628.1:1732-2727 GCA_036788655.1 Ktedonobacteraceae bacterium | reverse complement strand
CGATATTGCGAGTAGTCGCAGCTACACGGGCCACCAGCGGCACAGCCCCAACAACAGTATGTTTTCCCCTGAACGATGGTTGCTGTCCAGGGAAACTCAATATCACAATTCGCGCAACGGTGTACCTGAGCGCGATGCATGGAATTCTGTTGTATCTGCTCCGAATGGAAACTGGGAGAGTGGTTAAATTGCGTGTTCATATCTTTGTCTGGGCCTTCTGAGTTCCCGTGTCTCCTGTATCTCTGTGTTAGAGTATGCCATAGCGAGTGTTAGAATGACGTAGGACGAGTGTTAGAAAAGTGTTAGAATCGCTCGCGTGTTATAATGAGGCAAAAGACAGAAACGAGGGCCAGGCTCCATGCCATACATTGTCAGTACGAACAATCAGACCTATCATGTCGAGATAGAAGAAGACCGTCATCAGGTGTCGCTTGATGAGAATGACTATGCGGTAGATTGGAAGCAATTGGCTTCGCTTGTTGCTGATGCAAAGGGGAATATTGCTGAGGGCGGCCAATATAGCTTACTTATCGGCGATCAATCGTATGATATTTTCGCTCGTCGCATCACAGGAGCCAACGATAAACAGGGCGAGACCTACGAAATTCTCTTTGCAGGTCATCGTTTCGAGGTCAAGGTCGAGGATGAGCGTACCCGCTTGTTGGCAGGACGTGCTGCATCGAGTGCAACATCTGGCGATGCATCAGTAAATGCGCCGATGCCGGGTCTCGTTGTGGGCGTACCTCTGGAACCGGGCGCGACAGTAGCGGCTGGTCAAACTGTTGTCGTGCTAGAGGCGATGAAGATGGAGAATGATTTGGCCTCACCTATCGCTGGCATACTCAAAGAGGTGCGTGTGAGCAAAGGCCAGACCGTTGATCAAGGTGAAGTGCTAGTGGTGATTTCCTCTGAAGCTGATTGATAAAGCGTTTTTTGTGTTATACATAGCAAACGACGGTAGGGCCACGATTTATCGATTGGCTCCGGCTCTGGTA
>DAIQNC010000628.1:0-1722 GCA_036788655.1 Ktedonobacteraceae bacterium | reverse complement strand
TGTCCCCGCGTTTGTTGGTTGGGACCTTTTAAATAAATCGTGGCCCTACCGTCGTGAGTGCTTGTGAAAGGGAAATAAGGAATGCGAGCGATTCTTAGCGTCGATGACCGTACAGGGCTTGCGGAACTTGCGCGTGAACTGAGAAGTCATGATGTAGAGATATATGCGACAAGCGGTACGTTGAAATTTTTAGAGTCCGAAGGGATTGAGGCGCAGTCGATTAGCGCATTAACGCAGTTCCCGGAGATACTCGGTGGGCGTGTCAAGACGTTGCATCCGGCTATTCTTGGTGGCATTCTGGCGCGTCGTGACCAGCCCGACCATGAAGCAGATTTGCAAGCACACGGCTTTGCTCCGATTGATATCGTCGTGTCCAATCTCTATCCGTTTGCTAAGACAATTGCGCGTGAAGACGTGACACTGGAAGAGGCGATAGAGAAGATCGACATCGGTGGTGTGACGCTGACGAGAGCGGCGGCAAAGAATTATAAAGATGTGCTTATTTTAGTACGCCCCCAGGATTATGCTTCCGTGATGCAGGAATGGCGTACACAGGGGTCAGTAAGTATCGCAACTCGTCGTAGACTTGCTGTTGTCGCCTTTCAACAGACGGCGAGCTATGATACGACGATTGCAGAGTATCTGCGTTCAACCGATGTAACCGAGACGCCGCAGGACGCGAGCGAGGCACTTTTCCCGGAGCGCATGACCTTGCCGCTTGAGCGTGTGCAGACGTTGCGTTATGGTGAAAATCCGCATCAGTGGGCGGCATTCTATCGTTGGTCGGGCGCGATAGCTTCACCGAAGAGTGCGACAGTGGCGGATGCCGAGGTTTTGCATGGCAAAGAATTGTCGTACAATAATTTGCTCGATCTGGATGCTGCTCTGGCAACGGTTCAGAGTTTTACCGCACCAACGATTGCAGTCATCAAGCATACCAATCCGTGTGGACTTGCTTGTGATGAGGTGCTTGTTGAGGCATACAACAAGGCACATGCAGGAGATAGCGTCTCAGCGTATGGTGGTATCATCGGTAGCAATCAGCTTATCGACGAGGCGACTGCTACTGAGATAAGCCATATCTTCTACGAAGCAATTATTGCTCCCGAATATACACCGGTAGCACTTGACATTCTGCGCCGCAAGAAGAATCTGCGTCTGCTGGCAACGCATCGTCCTATCGAGCCAATGAAGGCACAGGGAACGGCGGCGGAACGAGTTGAAGTGCGTTCAGTCAGTGGAGGTTTATTACTGCAAACAACAGACCAGGGTGGTGCGGAAGATGTGACGTATACGGTGATGACGGATCGCGCCCCGACGTTAGAAGAGGTGACAGACCTGATGTTTGCGTGGAAAGCAGTACAGCATGTCAAGTCGAATGCGATAGTGCTGGCTCATAATTTGATGCTAGTCGGCGTAGGTGCTGGTCAAATGAACCGCGTCACCAGCGTACAAATAGCGGTTGAGAAGGCAGGAGAACGTGCGCGAGGCTCAGTGCTTGCCTCGGATGCCTACTTCCCCTTTGACGATGGTGTTGAAGCAGCCGCGAAAGCAGGGGTCACAGCGATTATTCAGCCCGGCGGCTCCATACGTGACGAAGATGCAATCCGTATGGCGAACCGTTACGCAATTGCCATGATTTTTACGGGGCAAAGACATTTCCGGCATTAATACAATTTATGTTGTGCCGTGATTTATCACGGCTGTTCGCGTTTTAAGAAA
>DAIQNC010000627.1:0-2728 GCA_036788655.1 Ktedonobacteraceae bacterium | reverse complement strand
GTTCTCTGTAGGTATTGATACACAACACAGTGTACGTGATATAGTATGTGCAAATATCATCCTCGAACAATTTTCCGTTTTCTTGCTCAGAAAGTGAGACGCTGTATGGTTCGTCGTTCAACGCATGAACGCTACAAAAATCGTGCAGATATCTATCGTTCAGCACGCATTCAACGTTCATCTCTGGTATTTTTCGCGCTCAGTGCGCTTATGCTCGTTCTGGCAGCATGTGGCGGCTCTGGAACGCCCAGCTCTACTACCACCCTTGCATCAAAGCAGGTGTTGGCATTCCCAAATGTCGGTATCACTGATCTGGCAACGTTTGACCCGGCTCAGGGACCAGATGCCAACTCTGCCATTGCTGTTGGCATGGTGCTTTCTGGCCTTGTCAGGAGCGACAAAAATTTGAATGTCATTCCAGATCAGGCGACCTGGAAGATTTCCGGTGATAACAAGGTATACACTTTCTATATAAAGCCCAACGTCACCTTCTCCGATGGAACGCCTGTCACAGCACAGAGCTATATTGACACGTGGACACGTGCTTTGCTTCCTTCGGTCAACTCCCCAATTGCCTCATTTTATGAAGCCCCTATCGTCGGAGCGAACGCGGTGAGCAATGGGAAAGCAAAGACCATTTCAGGACTCCAGGCAGTTGATGCTCATACACTTCAGGTTACACTGGCACAACCAACACCCTACTTTCTGGAAGAGTTGACGACCTCAGTTTTCTTTCCGCTCAATATGAGCCTTATCTCGCAATATGGGCAGACAAAATGGGTCAATCATCTGGAAGGGAGTGGTATTGGTACTGGCCCATTCATGATTAAGACGTGGCAACATAGTGTTAAACTGGTGATGGTTCCAAATCCACATTACTACGGCAATAAAACGAAGCTGACTGAGGTGGATATGTACTTTGTGAAAGACCAGAGTACGGCATTCAAAGCCTATCGTGCGGGTCAATACAATTTTGCATGGAACATGACACCTGCTGATCAGACAGTGGCGCAGACGCTGCCGGGCTTCTCACGCGCTTCATTGTTGCAATCCGACCTGCTGTTCTTTGATAACTCACGTCCACCTTTCGACAATCTCGCACTTCGTCAGGCGTTTGCTTATGCTACCGATAAGAAGGAGTTAGCAACGGCGGTCTTCAAAAACTCGGTGACGCCAGCGCAGACCATTATTCCGCCTGGAATGCCCGGTTATCAACCAGACTATCCCGGTATTCCATATGATCCTGCGAAGGCCAAGTCGCTATTCCAATCGGTTTATCCCGATCCGAGCAAGGCTCCAACGATTACCTTTACCTTCCCAAGCTCGCAGGTGACGCCTGACGAGTCTGCTGTACTGCAACAGATGTGGCAGACTGCCCTCGGTATTCAAGTCAAAATGCAAAGTGTGGAGTTGTCGGCCTATAATACGGAGACATCAAGTAACCAGACAACCCACGCTGTCGAGTTCGGTTTTACCCAGTGGAGTGCAGACTATCCTGATCCCTACGATTGGTTAGCCTTAAACTTGACCTCGAACGCGCCAAATAACAACGGCGGTTGGAAAAATGCCGAGTTCGATCAGACGGTTGCACAGGCGGAAACGATGACAGGGGCTGCACGTATCGCGTTGTACAACAAGGCCGAGCAGATAGCAATTACCGATGTGGGTTGGCTCCCACTCGACCATCAAGCAACCTCGGCGGTTATTCCGTCCTATGTACACGGCGTAACACTGAATGCGAACGGTTTGTTCTTCGACGACTGGTCGAATGTCTACCTGTTGCAACATTAGGCTATGCGCATCGAGAACTCGTAGGGGCGTTATTCTATAACGCCCTGATTGCAATACATTAACCGTTTAATATGCTTGCTGTGTTTAGCTAGAGGGGACGCAAGGCGTTATAGAATAACGCCCCTACGAGTTCCCGATTTTGACCAATTTGTATCGGGGAGATGGCATTATGAGTACCAGTATATACAATGAAATTCAGGCCGCGCTCCAGCATGGTGAGCGTATTGTGGTCGCAACGGTGGTCAAGACGATAGGTGCGGCTCCCTGTGGCGTGGGAAGCAAGATGTTGGTACGTGCCGATGGCAATACAAGTGGGAGCTTCGCCGGGCCACATGCAGATGGGCAGGTGGTACGCGAAGCGATGCAGGCATTGCAGCAGAGCGGTTCGCATCTCGCGCATGTCCATATCGAGCCAGACGAGTCGGTGGGAAGCTGTGGTGGCACACTTGAAGTGTTTCTGGAAGTGTTGCATACGGAGCCGCGCCTGATTATTGCTGGAGCAGGCTATGTTGCTCAGGCACTGGCACGTCTCGCTGCCTCGCTTGATTTTCGTATCATCGTTGTCGATGACCGCCGCGACCTTGCAGACCCACAGGTGTTCGGTGATAAAGTGCAACTCACCTTTGGCGATATTCCGCAGACAATTCACGATCTGGAGCCGGACGAGTCAAGCTGGATTGTGATTGTGACACGCGGTCATCATCTCGACAAAGATGCACTACGTGCCGCAGTCGAGAGCCATGCGAGCTATGTTGGTATGATAGGAAGCCTCGGCAAGATTCGCAACATCTTCCGAGATTTGCAAAAAGAGGGCATTGCGCGTGAGAGACTCGCACAGGTTCATGCCCCCATCGGTCTCGACCTCGGCGCGGAAACACCCGACGAAATCGCGCTCAGTATTGCCGCCGAAATGGTCATGCTGCGTCACAAAGGTGAA
>DAIQNC010000626.1:0-2730 GCA_036788655.1 Ktedonobacteraceae bacterium | reverse complement strand
CAGCTTGCCACCATATAGAGGTCTTAACACGCTGGGTTCGTTGCGTGGCGGTGACGACCTCGACACCGTTATCCGCAACCGCCAGCTTGCCTTGCATAGTCTTGAACTCGACAACTATCCATGCTGTACGCTGTGGAATGTGCATGGAGCCGAGGTGTATGCTCCCGATATTGCGAATAACTGGCGTACCGATTGGGCAAATCGCTCCTACTATGACCGTTTATGGACACCAGAAGAGATGCATAAGGGCGATGCGCTGATGACAAATCAACGTGGAGTCGCGCTTGCCCTTTCGTTCGCGGATTGCGTACCAATTGTCTTTCATGATCCTGTGCAGCAGGTTATCGGTATCGCACATGGGGGATGGCGTGGCACGGCGCGTGGCGTTGTGATGGCAACCGTGGACGCGATGCGCGAACGCTTTGGGAGCCAGCCACACGATATCTTAGCTGGCATTGGCCCCTCGATTGGCACGTGCTGTTATGAAGTCTCCGAACAGGTACGTGACCTGTTCCTGGGTACACAACAGTTCGAGACGATGCCCACACAGGAGCGATATCGGGATGCCGTATATACATCAGCGACCTTTTCGACGGTGCAATTAGCGGACAGAGAGAGTTTACGCCTCGACCTGGGGGAGACGAATCGAAAACAATTGCTCTTCGCAGGTCTCACGCCAGAGCATATTGAAGTATCCGGTGTCTGCACGAGTTGTCACGTTGATAATTTCTTCTCGCACCGTCGAGAACATGGCAAAACAGGCCGGTTTCCAGTGATTATCGCCCTCTCGTAACATGTTGTGACGTGATTTATCACGTCCGTTCCCCATGTTGTGACGTGATTTATCACGACGGTGCGAGCGGCAACATACTCACAGACGTGATAAATCACGTCACAACATGGAAAATCCATCGATGAATCGTGACCCTACATTATTCTCCCAGGTGCAATCTTCCAATACGTGTGCGAAGCGAATTCGAGAGTTCGGCGAGGTGCGACATAGAGTCGTTCGTCTCCTGCATCAGCGTCTTGACCTCGCTAGTCATTTGTAGCATCTCCTGAACTGCCTGTGAAACATGACCTGTTCCCTCGACCTGATAGTTTGCTGTGGTGCTGGTATGCTGAATGAGGTATGCCATCTCTTCTGTCACTTTGTGAATGGCGTCGAGTGCCACACTGGTCTGGGCCGTTAGTTCGGTCTGCACAATGGCGTTTTGCGTGTTCTGCTCAATCTGCTGCGATGCAAGCCCTGTTTCCTGTTGTACTGTGCGAATATGGTTGATCACTTTGCGCGACATCTCGGTGCAGGTGAGCGCGAGGCCACGCAATTCCTGAGCGACAACTGCGAAGCCCTGTCCCTGCTCTCCTGCACGGGCTGCCTCGATTGCTGCGTTGAGTGAGATGAGATGTAGCCGTGCGCTCATCTCACCAATGCCGGACACCATATTGTTCATCTCCTGTCCGTTCTCGGTCAAGCGTTTTATGGAACGTCCCGTTTGCATTGTCGTTTCGCGCACCTTGCTCATACCATCCACCACGCGATCAACGGAAGCCTGTCCAATATGCGTCACCTCACTTGCATCAACCGTGAGGGCAAGTAAATTTGTTGCATTCATTGAGACCTGTTGCATCATTGCCACAATCGTCTCAAATACGTTCGAGACACGGCGTATCAACTGCTCCTGCTGACCCGTATCGCGTACAAGCATCGCCGAGTTGTGCTGCACTCCCCACATATGCTCATTAACGGCCTGCGTGACAGTCCACATGTCGCCGATAATGCTTCTCATGCTTGCCAGGTTCTCATTGACGGACTCACTTATCGGCTTGAGTTGAGGATGCAGGGAGCGTACATGTACATTGAAGTTGCCATTTCGTATCTGCTCGATATCTTCGCGTAGTGCCATAAGTCCCTGTTCCAGCGCGATACGCTCCCGTTCACGTTCCTGGAAAACTCGTGCATTGTCGATGGCAACCGCTGCCTGATTCGCAAAGAGTTCGATCATCTCGACATGCTCAAGCGTCGGTATATTCCCATCTTCCGGGTCGTCAAGCGAGAGAAAGCCAAATAATTGCTGTTCACGCGGACTGGTAAGTGGTACAAATAGACTATCCCCTGGATGCCATTTTTTATTCCCTCGCTGTTCATCAAGCGCGGAATGCATTGGAATCGCAGTGACAATATCTGCCAGTTCGCGCTCAAATTGTTGATGCTGAATAAAATAGCTCTGGCTGATACGAAACTGCGGATGCATTAAACGATACATCTGCGCTTTCGTTAAAGGATTGGCTCGCAACAGCGTCTTGTCCTCTTCTGAAACGCCAATAAAGGTAACAGGGAGAATACGCTCATGATTTGTGCTATCAACCAGATTAATGACTGCTATCCGAAAACCAGTACACGACGCTATCGAGGCAACAACCTGTTGTAGCACCTCATCCAATTCAAGCCCCGCCGACATAAGACTGGTGAGGCGCAACAGCTCTTTGACCTGTCTTTGCTCACGCGCACTTGTCATGCTGGTTGCAATGTCGCGCTCAACCATCTTTTCCGATATGGGCGCGTCTGACCCGTCGTTTCCATTCAGAGAACGTCGCTGCTCTTTCCGTTTCTGCTCTATTTGAGAGGCGAGTGCGGACGACCTGATACGCAGACGAACCGGACGATTAAAGGTCTTCGACATGGTAGCTCTCTCTCATAATTGACATAAAATACGCAATTCTATTCAT